>JAFPAK010000173.1 GCA_017390825.1 Clostridia bacterium | reverse complement strand
GTATAATCTTCAAAAATTGACTCAACTAACTCAAAAATATCTCTATAGTGATAATAAAATGTTTGTCTTTTAATTTTTAATTCATCACAAATAGATGAAACATTAATTGTTTCAATTGGTTTTGAATAAATTAATTTTAAAATTAAACTTTGAATAATAATTTCATCGCTCTGTATTGCGGTATCATAATATTTGCAGAGGCTAGAAAATATTTCTTTATAATGTTTATGATTTTCAGTTTCAAAGAAATCGGGTATATTCATAAGTGTATCATAAAGAAATCCCTTTTCCAAGATTATATGAATATAGTAACACTTAAAAGGGAATTTTGTGTGTCTTGTTTGTCCCGGTTTTGCGCAGATCAACATATTAGGCGTAATAGGCATAGTATTTGTATTTATATACGAAATTCCGCCTTTTTCAATAGGCAATTCTATTTCAAACATAGTGGTCTTTCTATTATGGCTTGATGACTTATTATTTGCCGAATTATGTGAATTATAAATTCCCACTGCAACGATTTGAGGTAACTGCATTGTTATCACCTATAATAAAATTTCTAATAAAAACAGTAAAATAATCATATTTTTTTAGTAAAATATATGATACTATTATTTTGTAATAAAGTCAATAGCATTATGTAAACAATTAAATTTGAAAAGAGTGATTTACTGTGATATTTGATGTACGAAATTATGGTGCCGTTGGTGATGGGAAAACTTTAAACACAATTGCTATTCAAAAAGCCATAGATGACTGCGTTTCATCAGGAGGCGGTCGGGTTTTAGTGTCTGGAGGTATTTATTTAATAGGTTCAATAACCATTGGTAGTGGTGTTGATTTGCATATTACCGAAACAGCTATACTTTTAGGCTCAGGAAATTGTGATGATTATATCGAAAGAAAAACCGATTTTTTAAAAAGTGATCTTTTACCCAGATGGAGAAATGCCTGCTTGATATACGCAGAACAATCAGAAAACATTATGATCAGCGGTCATGGTGTAATCGACTGCAATGGAAAGTGTTTTGTTACAAAAGCAACACCTGAAAATAGATGGGGTGGCTGGGATTATACCCGAATTCAAGCACCGACACCGCCGAGAGTTGTATTTTTCGCAGGATGTAAGAACATCAGTATTAAAGATGTCAAGATGATTAATCAACCCGCAGGCTGGTCATATTGGATACATGACTGTGATTTTGTAGAATTTAATAATGTAAAAATTCATGCAGAAGTAGAATACCCCAATAATGATGGTATTCATATAAATTGTTCAAGAGATGTAGAAATTAAGAATTGCGATATTACTTGCGGAGATGATTCTATAATTATTCGCGCAAATAGTGCATCTTTAAAAGAAAACAAAACCTGTGAAAGGGTTAAAGTTAATAATTGTCGTCTAACAAGCTATTCTGCCGGAATACGTTTTGGTTGGGCTCGAGATGGTGTTATAAGAAACTGTGAAATTTCAGATATTGAAATGTTTGACTGCTCAACTGGTATAGATTTTACAATACCGGATTATGAGCGTGATCCTGAAAGAAAAAAGCTATACACAGCGGATTTGGGTTGCGAAAAAGTTCATATTGAAAATATATCGATTTATAATGTTATTATACACGAAGTTTACGGACATCCTGTTAGAATTCATGCTGTACCATCTGCTAAAATTGATGTTATTAAAGATATAACCTTTGATAACATTAAGTCTAAAAGTTATCAACATATAAAAATGGAAGGGTTGGCAGACAATCCAATTAAAAATGTAGTATTTAATAATTGTAATTTTGAGATTGTAAATCAAACGGATTTTGGAGGGCGTGAGTATCACGGCTCAGTAAAAATGGAAGAAACCAATTTGCCTATAATTAAAAATATTGAAGGTTTGGTTTTTAATAATACTGCATTTACTATTGTATAGTATGAGGTTTAATTATGAAAGTAACTGATGTTAAAACTTTTACAGTTGACTGCTTTAGAACAAACTGGGTATTTGTTAAAGTTTACACCGATGAAGGAATAACGGGTATTGGTGAAGCCACGCTTGAATACAAAGAAAAAGCGCTTATTGGTGCGATTGAACATATCAAGGAATATCTTGTAGGCAAAAATCCTTTGGATATTGAAAAGCATTTTCACGATATTTATAGAGATGCCTATTGGCGAGGCGGTGCAGTTCTGATGTCAGCATTATCCGCAGTTGAAATGGCACTTTGGGATATTTTGGGAAAACACTTAAAGGTTCCTGTATATCAGCTTTTAGGGGGTAAAGTTAACGACAAGGTACGTATATATGTAAATGGTTGGTTTGCAGGTGCTAAAACCCCGGCGGAATTCGGCGAAAAGGCAAAAATTGCCGTGCAGCGCGGCGTTACCGCTATGAAGTGGGACCCGTTTGGAAAATCTTATCTTGAAATTTCTAATAAGGACTTAAATACTGCTCTTGAATGTGTAGCGGCGGTAAGGGATGCTGTAGGCAAAGACATAGATTTACTTATTGAAGGTCACGGCAGATTCAATGTGCCGACAGGTATAAAAATAGCGAAAGAGCTTGAACAATTTAGTCCTATGTTCTTTGAAGAACCTACACCACCAGATAACCTTGAAGCGTTGAAAGCAGTTAGAGATAAGTCGCCTGTTGCAATTTCGGCAGGTGAGAGACTTTATACATTAAAATCATATAAAGACCTTTTTGAAATGCGTGCAGCAGATTTCATTCAACCAGATATCTCGCATGCAGGAGGCATTATGGAGTTAAAGAAAATAGCCGCTGTTGCCGAGGCTTATTATATACCTTTTGCTCCTCATAACCCGTCAGGTCCTGTTGCGAATGCTGCAACTTTGCAGCTAGCGGCTTGTACTCCTAACTTCTCTGTTCTTGAAATAATGTACAGCGATGTTGAATGGCGTAAAGATGTGACAAACGAAGCGCTCGAATATAAGGACGGTTATATCACCATTCCCAATGAACCGGGACTTGGCATAGAAATAAATGAGGAAGAGTGTTTAAAGCATCCGTATCATCCGCATAATTTAAGGCATTATACAGGTGCGTTAACAGATATACGCCCCGCTAAAACTGAATTTTATTTTTAAAGGAGGAAATCAGAATGGAACAACTTAGAAAAATCGGTCAGATAAAACCTAAGAAATCGATTGATATTAAAAAATCGCGGATAGGACTGGGTTTTGAAAAACTTGACCGCGATATATTCGACCCTGAAAAATCATATCCGTTTGTTGCCGATTCGGGAATAAAGTGGGCGCGCCTTCAGTCGGGCTGGCAGAGGACCGAAAGAGAAAAAGGGGTATACGATTTTTCGTGGCTTGATAAAATTGTTGATAAAATGATATCTATCGGTGTTGAACCATGGCTGTGCCTGTGCTATGGCAATGACCTTTATACACCTGCCGCAAAGACGGTTTTCGGTGCAGTAGGTTGCCCACCGATAAATACCGCTGAGGAACGCGAGGCGTGGACTTCTTATGTAAAGGCGACGGTTACTCATTTTAAGGGCAGGATACATTATTATGAGGTCTGGAACGAACCTGACGGTCAATGGTGTTGGAAACACGGACCAAGTGCCGATGAACTTGCGGATTTTACGGTAGCTACTGCCAAGGCTTGTAAGACGGCAGACCCCGAATGCGAGGTGATTGGATTCGTGACCTGTCGTGCACAATCCGAATTTCACAAAATTCTGTGTGAAAAAGGTGTTTGCGACCATATCGATGCTATATCTTACCACGCATATGGTGGTTCAGATGGGTCTTTTGAAGAAACATATAAATTTTATGATAACATCCGCAAAAATTGCAAACCCGAACTTAAAATCATTCAGGGCGAAAGCGGAACACAGTCGCGCTCCGACGGGTGCGGCGCGCTTGCAGGTGGCGCGTGGACCGAACTTAAGCAGGCAAAATTTCTGCTTCGTCACCTTATAACCGATTTGACATTAGGTGCCGAATTTACATCCTATTTTTCATGTATGGATATGGCGGAAGCACTTAACGGTACGAGTGGGGATTTGAGTAGCATCAGCGACTTTGGATATTTTGGTGTTGTTGGTGCCGAATTTGACGGGAATGCCCGCGCTACGGGGGAATACTTTGCAAAACCGTCGTACTATGCGCTTCAAAACCTTGCTTCTGTTTTGTGTGAAGATTACGAAAAGACCGATATTGCGGTCGAGTCTATAAAAGAACACTCACAAAGAATGTTGGGTGAAAACTTTGATTTCGGTGCGGCGACACGATATTTCTTCCGCCGACCTGACGGCAGTACCGCACTGTTTTACTGGAATCCTAAAAACATTCTTACCGAAACGTATGACGGTGAAACTTCCTTTAAAATAAAGTCGGAGGATGTAAAAAGGGATGTTGAACTTATCGATATGCTTGACGGAAGTATATACGAACTTGACGAAAATCATTTTATGATGGAAGATGGTTATTACCGTTTTAAAAATGTGCCCATTACAGATTCTCCCATCCTAATAATTTTTGGAGGTTTTAATATTGATGAAGAAGCAGAATAGTTCGGTATTTATAACGGGAGCACACAGCGGTACCGGCTACGGTATTGCGGAGCATTTTGCTAAAAACGGTTACGACGTTTTTATTACAAGTCGCAGGAAAGATGATGCCCAAAAGTCGGCAAAGGCCCTTTGCGATAAGTATGGAATTTTTGCTAAAGGATATGAGTGTAACATACGTAACGAACAGCAAGTGATTGATATTTTTAACGATATAGACCAAACAGGTAAATTTGTTGAAACGGTGATCCTTAACGCCGCGAATATGGGATTCAATCCCAAAGACCCTGCGGCGGGTCAGGATTTTTGGACGGTATCTGTAGAGGATTTTCAAAAAGTTTTTGAAACCAATCTTGTGTGGAACTTTACAATAATTAGACAAGCCGCT
>JAFPAK010000172.1 GCA_017390825.1 Clostridia bacterium | reverse complement strand
TCTGCGAGATGGTTGATTATTTCATTTATTGTGACTGAGTGATTTTCGTCGGTATTTTCAAGCAAAAATCGGTATAAATATAGCAATTTTAGCTTTTGAAACTGACTGCGTGCCATGTTTTTTAACTCCTTTTGCGAAAAGTGTAGAGTTTTGCAGAACAACTCATAATCTATGCTCTTTAAAAGTATACCACAAAATGAACTAAAAATCAAGCATTTGACAATTTTCGCGCTGTCAAGTTTTTGTAGGTTTTTTAAAAAAATATTTTCACTGTGTTTTAACAATAAAGTTTTAGGATTTTTTGAGTGCCGGTAATTTTGCCGTTAATGCCGAGGCGTCCGATAGAATCGGGATTTGGGAGTCCTGCGCTACCCCTCTGCGCCTTCCTTCGTGCACGCACTTCGGCAGTCTTGAGGGGTAGCGGTATTTCTTCTCGTTTAATTTCCTTTTCAATATTAAAGTCATTTCCGGCAAGAATGGGTGCTAAATGTACAAGTGTTTCGCTGCTCCAAGCCATTGGTCTGGTAGAAAGTCTGCTTGCTAATATGTGACTGATATGCGGCTCGGTACATCCGCCGTTGTTTGCCTCAATATCGGTTTTTCTTATTGCTATTGCCTCGATATATTTTGCTAAATACCGTCCGTTTTTCAGTATTTCTTCTCTTCGTTCCGGCATTAAGTCGCATAAACAGGCGGTTAGTTGTTCAAATAATTCTTTTTCGTTATGGTTTAATGCCCATCTTAATTCTCGGTCAAAGTTTTCTCGATCTTTACTCGTTGTTCCTGCAAGCATCGACATAAGTGCTTTGTTTTTATGGTATTGGTCTAACACAAATTGTGTATCTCTAAAACTTTCAATACCTCTTTGTATCCATGCTCCGCCGTCTCCGTGAAGATATATTTTCGCCCGGCTTAAATCATATTTCGAATATATTTCTTCGCTTGCTTTTTCCCACAACTCATCTGCACTTAAACCGTATTCACTGATGTGAAAAATATTTTTGCATTTTCCTCTTTTGTTTTCTCTTTCAACGCCCTCGTATACGCTGATTAAAGGCACTATCGCTTTCTTCCCGCCAATCATTGTGATATGCGCTTCATCGGCATCAATATGCAAACTCGAAACCGGTTTCGGCGTTTCGGATGGCTTAGGTTTTTGATTGCTTTGCCTTATAGACAGCATTACGGTTTGCCTTGAGATTTCGCCGTTTGTAACATTTCTTGAACTTTTTCCGTATGACACTTCTTTTGCTTGATTTACAAGCTCTCGTTTTATTGGCATACTTACTCTTTCTCTGGCTTCCACACCCAAAAGTTTATCCGTTAAATACTCATATCCTCCGGAGGCTTTTTTGTAGTATGCTCTACAGTAATTTATTTCACCTATGCTTGTGTATATCTTACGCCTGTCGTTTTTTCTCTCTACCGAATAACCGCATTTTTTCCGCAACTCTTTGTCAGACAGTATTTCTTTATCTAAAACCGCTATATATTCTTCGACTATCTTTACGGCTGTTTCTTTGCAATTTTTAAGTAAAACAGGCTCTATTTCTTCAAGTTTTTTCCCGCTGCTTATATTTTCTAAAATTTTTTTGATGAAATTTTCTGCAATCTGTGCTATAATCTTTTCCATAAGGTTGCTCCTTTGTGTTTTGTTCTGGTTTTTCGTTGTTACCATTATTAAAACACAAGAAGCAATCTTTTTCAATTTTTCCTACATTTATTTTACACTAAGCTGGGTTTTTTAGTTATTCAGTAGACATTAGTTAATGTTGCCAATCAAAAATTGAAGATTGCGACGAATCTAAAAAGTCTTGTT
>JAFPAK010000171.1 GCA_017390825.1 Clostridia bacterium | reverse complement strand
TATGTCCAACAGACTTTTTCAAGGTATTGTCCATCAGATGCGTGATGCTATTGACAGAACTGTCGGTGTAGTTGATGAAACTATGACCGTGTGCGCTTCAAGTGATTTAAGTATCATAGGCGAAAAGGTGCAGTTCGGTTTTTCGGAGCTTTCGGAAAAGGAAGTATTCAAATACGGTAATTATACATATTTGCCGCTTGAAACATCCGGAAATATTGAGTATGTCGCATTTGTTGAGGGTACTGATGAAAATGCTGAAAAATATGTTTCACTTACCGCTGTATCGCTTTCAAATGTAAAGCAGTATTTTGACGATAAGTATGACAGAGCAAACTTTATTAAAAATATTATACTTGATAATATTTTGCCGGGCGATATCTATATAAAAGCAAGAGAGCTGCGTTTTAATGTAGAGGTTTCTCATGTGGTGCTTCTTATAAAGATAATTACAAAGAATGATGTTTCTGTTTATGATGTCGTTCAAAATCTGTTCCCTGAAAAGCAGAAGGATTTTGTTATCAATATCAATGAGAATGAGATCGCTATCGTTAAGGAAACAAGCAAGAGCATTGATACCAAAGACCTTGAAAAGCTTGCAAGATCTATTGTTGATACGCTTTCAAGCGAGTTCTATACTCACTGTGTTGTCGGTATCGGCACTATCGTTGAGGGCATCCGTGAATTGGCTAAATCCTTTAAGGAGGCACGCATCGCTCTTGAAGTAGGCAAGGTATTCGATACCGAAACTACTATCATCAGCTATGAGAACCTCGGTATTGCAAGACTTATTTATCAGCTTCCTACAACACTTTGTGAGACATTCTTGCATGAGGTATTCAAGCTTGGCTCTATTGAGAGTCTTGATCAGGAAACACTGTTTACTATTCAGAAATTCTTTGAAAACAATCTGAATGTATCCGAAACCTCAAGAAAGTTGTTCGTACACCGTAATACATTGGTGTACCGTCTTGAGAAGATCAAGAAGTTGACAGGTCTTGATCTTCGTGAGTTCGAGCATGCTATCGTGTTTAAGATTGCGCTTATGGTTAAGAAGTACCTCAGCGCAAGTCCTGTAAAATTCTAAAATGTAACTTGAAAACAGACAAGTGTATTAGTTGAAAACTCAATAGCTTTGTCTGTTTTTAATTGCAGAAAATTAACAGAGAAGGAAGTGTTTGTCATCAAACGAGAAGTAACCGCAATGGAAAGCGGTCAACCGCTTATTGAATTCAAGGGTGTATCAAAGACATATCAGAACGGAACACATGCTTTAAAGGATGTTAACATAAAAATTCACAAGGGAGATTTTGTTTTTGTTGTCGGCTCGTCCGGTGCAGGTAAATCGACCTTTATCAAGCTTATTATGCGTGAGGAAAAGCCGAATACCGGTGAAATTATCGTAAACGGCTACAATCTTACGCATATCCGTAAAAGAGATATTCCTCATATGCGCCGCACTATGGGCATAGTTTTTCAGGATTTCCGCCTTATTCCCAATATGAATGTATTTGACAATGTTGCATTCACGCTTCGTGTCGTTGGCGCTTCAAGCGGAGAGATACGCCGCAAGGTCGCACACGCACTTTCTATGGTGGGTCTCGGCGAAAAAGCTCGTTGCTTCCCTAAGGAGCTTTCCGGCGGTGAGCAGCAGCGTGTAGGCCTTGCAAGAGCGCTTGTAAACAATCCTTCGCTTATTATTGCAGATGAACCTACCGGTAATGTCGATCCTGAAATGTCGCACGAAATAGTTGAACTTCTTACCGAAATAAACCGCAGAGGCACAACCATTGTAATGGTAACTCATGAGCACGATCTTGTTCGTGAGTTTGAGCACCGTGTTATTATGATAGACCACGGAAGCGTAGTTGCGGATAATTCGGGCGAGATCCCGTCGTAAAGTGAGGTAGAAAATAATGAAATTATCAAGTGTTCGATATCTTACGGCGGAAGGCTTCAAGAATGTATGGGTAAACCGTCTTATGGCGGCAGCCTCTATCGGCGTTTTGGTTGCTTGTATGGTGCTTATGGGTGCCGCATTACTCCTTTCTGTGAATGCAGACAAGGCGCTTGGCAGTCTTCAGGACCAGAATGTTGCACTCGTTTATCTTGAGGATGCAACTACCGAGGATGAGGCGCAGATAGCTTATCAGAAGATATCCGCAGTAGATAATGTAAATTCAAAGGAAACAAAATTCATATCCAAGGAAGAGGGTATGCAGTCCCTTATTGAGGATATGGGTGAACAGTATAACGATCTGTTCACATGGCTCGATGATGAGGAGGGCTCATTCCTGCCCTACGGTATTCAGGTATCGTTTGAGGATCTTTCACAGTTCAATGACACGATAGAGGAAATATCCGCAATCGAGCATGTTGACCATATTAATCATTCCGGTGATCTTGCCGAGATGATAGTTGGTATCAGAAAGATGGTGACTATTGCGGGATTTTGGATAATCGCATTGCTTCTTATCACGGCAATGGTGATCATCGCAAATACTATCAAGATCACAATGTTCTCACGCAAGCTGGAGATCAGTATTATGAAAGCCGTCGGCGCAACCAACAATTTCGTAAGATTTCCGTTTGTTATTGAGGGTATGATATTCGGTCTTATCTCCGCAATACTCTCGACCGGTGTTTTGTATTTTGCATACCGTGTGACCTTGCGTCAGATCGAAAAGATAATGAGTATCGAAGCAGTCCCGTTTACCGATGTTGCGTTGTACCTGTTCGGTGCATTTTGCGCTCTCGGCATTCTGGCTGGCTGTGTAGGTAGTATCATTTCTATTGGAAAATATCTTAAAAGGGAAGGAAGCGAATTAAGTGCGTTCTGAAATAATTAAAAAGATCATAACACTTACATTAAGCTTGAGTCTTACAGTTGCATCTGTTATGGCTATCCCTAACAGTTCTGCCAGTGCAGACAGTGAAAGCGAGCTTAAAAGTAAGATAGAGCAGTATGAAAAGAAGCAGAAGGAGATCCAGTCAAAGATAGATGCACTTGAGGATGAAAAGGCTGATGCTGAGGATGTACTTTCTGCGGTAAGAGAAAAGGTTGCAAATCTTGAGGCACAGATCACAGCAGTAAACAGCAGGATTTCATCTATCAATGCACAGATGAGCAAGTATGAATCGGACATTGCTGAAAAAGAAGCAGAGATCGAGGATGCAAAAGATACTTTAAAAGCAAGACTTCGTGCTATTTACATCGCAGGAAGCAGCAGTGAGCTTGAGGTTATTCTCGGTGCTGACGATTTTGCAGATTTCCTTGCAAAATCCGAGCTTATGCGCGGTGTTACTGACCACGATACTGAGTTGATGGACAGTATCAATGCTGAAATTGCCGAAATTAATGAAATGAAAGCAGGTCTTGAGGCTTCTAAAAAAGAGGCTGATCAGCTTAAACAGACTCTTGTTTCAAAGCAGAATGAGCTTGATACAGAATATTCAAAGGCAAAAAGCACATATAATAGTATTTCAAGCGAGCAAAGCGACCTTGAGGATGAGTCTGCCGAAATAGCGGCTGCTAAAAAGAAGGCAGAGGCTGAATGGGAAGAGATCATCAGCAAGAGCGCCCAGCAAAATCAGAATCTTGAGTTTGAAGTAGTACAGGGTACAAGCATATTTGCATGGCCGGTGCAGGCAGGAAGTTATATTTCAAGCCATTTCGGCTCACGATGGGGAACTACCCACGGCGGCACCGATATTTGTTTCTACGGCGGTGCATACGGCAAGCCAATCTATGCGGCTGCTGCCGGTACTGTAATTGCCGCAGGCTGGAACAACGGTGGCTACGGTAACTATGTTATAATTGACCACGGTGTTCTCAATGGAAATAGATATACAACGCTTTATGCTCATGCAAGCTCGGTTTGTGTTTCTGCCGGTCAGACAGTTTCACAGGGTACACATATTGCAAATATCGGCAACACAGGTCAGTCATTCGGTGCGCATCTGCACTTTGAAGTCCGTGTAAACGGTACCCGTGTAAATCCGATGAATTATTTCTAAACTCTATTTAAAGGACGGTAAAATCATTACCGTCCTTTTGCGTATTAAGGAGAGATGCTTTTTGAAAAGGGCAATAAAATTTATTGTGTGCGTTATATTATCTACTGTTGTACTTACTTCCGGAATATTGTGTCTTTGCGGTGTTGATATAACAAGATTAAACGAGCAGTTGCCGCTTATCCGAAAGGTTTGTGCAGCAGAAAGTGAAATTGCGGAGAACGCTTATTTTAATATCAAAGAGGATACCGGAGATATCGATGATTGGGCGCTTCGAGGGATCACCTCATCTCTTGATGATGATTATGCAACGTATCTTACAGCTGACGAGGCAACCGGCAAGCGTAAAACCGACAACGGTGAAATGTTCGGACTGGGAGTTTTACTTGCGACAGAGCCGGAGACAAATAAAGTGTGCGTTATCTATGTTCATAAAAACAGCGCGGCTGCATCAGCAGGAATTGCGATCGGAGATGTGCTTGTGCGTGTCAAGGATATTAATGTAACTCCTGAAACGCTTGACACCGCAGTAGATGAGCTGACTGCAAACAAGTCGCAAACAGTGGAGATAGAAGTTGAGCGAAAGGGTGAAAGTATTGTTTATACCGTTACAACCACTGACTACATCGGCGACACGGTAAGATACGAGATGATTGACGGTGTTGCTTATATAAAGATCACCGAGTTTGATCACACTACAAAGGAGCAGTTTGATGCCGCATTAAAGGCAATAAGAGAGATCTCCCCCAAGGGATATGTTATCGATCTTCGTAAAAATCCCGGTGGATTTGTGGATACCTGCCTTGAGATGCTTGATATTCTGTTGCCGAAATGCGAAACACTCCGATATCAGGATAAAAACGGTAATATCCGCATTGCAGGTACAAGCGATGATGCATGTACAGATATTGATTGTGCAATTCTTATTGATTCTGACAGTGCTTCCTGTGCAGAAATGTTTGCGATAAACATGCGTGATTACGGCGACGCAACGCTCGTAGGTGAAAAAAGCTATGGCAAGGGCATAGTTCAAACAACATATTATTTATACGATGGGTCATCCTTAAAGTTTACCACCGAGTTGGTGATAGATAAAAACGGTGAAAGCTATCACGGCGAGGGTATCAAACCCGATATCGAGGTAGTCCTTACCGATGAAGAAAAAGAGCGTTTTTACTTTTTAGGTGATGATGACAGACAGTTAAATACAGCGCTGGATCTGTTCAGATGATCTTTATAGTTTACTTTTTATTCACAAAGAAAAAATGAATTTGAAAT
>JAFPAK010000170.1 GCA_017390825.1 Clostridia bacterium | reverse complement strand
GTATCAAAAATTCATCCCTTTGAGGGAAATCCTTATAAGGTTTTGGATAATGATGAAATGAATATTCTTATCGGTAGTATTCAGGAGCAAGGTATTCTTACTCCTATAATTATCCGACCTATTGAAAACACAGATGAATATGAGGTGATAAGCGGACACCGACGCTTACACGCCATAGTTAAAGCAGGGATGAAAGAAGTACCTGCTTTTATTTATGCCATAAACCGTGATGAAGCAGCTATTATGCTTGTTGACAGCAATCTGCACCGTGAGCATATTCTCCCGTCAGAGAAGGCGTTTGCCTACAAATTGAAGCTTGAAGCAATGAAGCATCAGGGTATCACTTGTGGACAAGTTGGCCACAAGTCACGAGATGAAATTTCAGATACAGACAGCGGTAGACAAATTCAACGTTATATTCGTCTGACTTATCTCATCCCCGAATTACTTGATCTTGTTGATGAAGAAAAAATCGCACTCACACCTGCGGTTGAGCTTTCATACCTTACCGACGAAGAACAGTATGCTCTTCTCGGTTCGATAGAGGTTGAAGACAGAACGCCCTCGCTTTCTCAGGCTGTCCGTTTCAAAAAGTTAAGTCAGACGGGAAATCTTTCTGATGATGATATCGAAACCATTATGCAAGAAGACAAAGCAAATCAGAAGCCTATGTTTAAGGTTTCTATGGAAAAACTGCAGGAAATAGCACCGAGGGTTAAAGACAAAGACTTTGAAGATTTTGTGCTAAAGGCTTGTGAACATTATTACAGATACCTGCTCCGCCAAAGAGACAGGGATTCACGGTAAGGAGGTGATGTTTATTGAAGATTAATGCAATTAAAAGAAATTATATTTCAAGCCTTGACGGTTTACCTTATCTGCTTACTTTGGAGATGGTGGCAGGTCTGACAGGATTTAATTATGAGACGTTAAAGAAATACTGTCAGAAAGGTACAATCAAGGCTCGAAAAATCGGAAGAGAATGGCGTGTCAGTCAGGATGATTTTCTTAAAATGGGACTCGGCACATTTGATGATAATGAGGTTAAACAGTAATATTGACGTGAGGGGTGCGAAAGCATCCCTCGAATACTTTTTCAGGAGGTATACAATGAATAAATTTTATGTAGAAAAAAACAGCTTCTGCACCAAGATTTATATCGGTACAGACGGAAACGGTAAGCCAAAGTACAAAAAATTAAAAGCTCAGACAGAAAAAGAGCTTGAAAAGAAAGTAAGAGAATATAAGAACGCTATAGACAGCGGTCTGAACATTCTTAAAAACAATGATACCCTTATAAAATGGGTTGATCATTATCTTGAAACAATAGAAAGTGAGGTTATATGCGACAATATCAAAGAGTCAGAATATAAGACCTTGAAAGCAAGATTACAGTACTTTATAGATTATAAAGGCGGACTTCTTGCAAAAACAAAGCTCAATGATATTCTTCCCTCTCACATTCAGCCCGCCATAAACGAATTATATAAGAAAAACCCTTCAACAGGCAAAACTACGGCAAAGAAAACTATTCAAAGATATATCAGAGCTCTTGCTAATGTCTTTGAATTTGCAAGAAAAGAAAGAGCTTATAATTTCTGTAATCCCTGTGAGGATTTAAAAATTCCTAAAAATTCAGTCACCAAAACCCGGAATGCTATAAATAAGCATACCATTCAGTTAATTCTCACTACGGAACACAGAGCGAAGCTCCCTGCTTGTATAATGCTTCTTGCAGGGCTCAGACGAGGAGAACTAACTGCGCTGACTTGGTTTGATATTGATTTCAAAAACAAAATCATTAATGTAAATAAATCTTATGATTTTAAGCAGTGTGAATTAAAAGAAACAAAAACCAAAGCCGGTATGAGAAAAATCCCGATGAATGATTTTCTTTGCAGTTTGCTTCTTGAAGCTAAAAAGCATTCTAAGGGCACTTATGTCGTTCAGAAGGCATACGGAGGAAGAATGACGGAAACAGCGTGGAAACGCCTTTTTGAAAGCTATATGGAAGCGTTAAGGACAGCTGACGGCAGAGATGAAGATTCGCTTTGTTTTGCAGATGAATGTTTTGAAGAATTCACTGCACATCAGCTCCGCCACACCTATTGCTCAATGCTTCAATGGTCGGGTGTTGATATAAAGACGGCACAGGAGCTTATGGGGCACAGTGAGTACGGTGTAACAGCAAATATTTACACTCATGTTGATGAGGCTACTAAAAATAATGCAGCTATGCTGCAGGATAAATTCATCAAAGAAACTTTGGTTTCATAAATGAGTACGAGCAGAAAGATTCGAAGTTCTTTCTGCTCGTTTTTTTCTGTGTCGGTTTTATATTATAGATTACATCCAACTAAAATATAATATATCATCAATCATTTATCAACAGAAAATGATTGATGAATACACTAAAAATACGGCACGCGGTAAAAAACACTATAAAAAAGTAGATATTTAAAATTATCGATATGTTTAAACACCCTTATAATATAAGGGATAGTGGCACATAGCGGGGGGCACATCGGGGGGCACATAGCACTCGAAAATGTACGATATTTTACGGTAAATTGCGATTTTAGCAAAATTGATTTTATGTATGAAAAAAGCCCGAAACCCTTGTAAAATCAAGGTTTTTCGGACTTTTCTTTGGCAGGGGCAGAAGGGCTCGAACCCTCGGCACGCGGTTTTGGAGACCGCTGCTCTACCAACTGAGCTATACCCCTATATTAAATTGGTGGGCCATCAGGGACTCGAACCCCGGACCGACCGGTTATGAGCCGGTTGCTCTAACCAACTGAGCTAATGGCCCACGTCGTTTGCTGACTTTTAGAAGTATATCAAACTATACGGAGTT
>JAFPAK010000169.1 GCA_017390825.1 Clostridia bacterium | reverse complement strand
TAGGCTATATCAATACCGCCGCCGAGCCGACATCGACCGTCGCTGCTACCGTGACAGAAACAGTCACCGTGCCGAGCGGAGTATATAAGGGAGAATGTGGCGATCAGGCTACATATTCGTTTGATGTTAAGTCTGGCGAGCTGAAGGTATCAGGTAAGGGTCAGATGCACAATATGGATGGGGAGTATATACGCCCGTGGACAGACCTTGCTTATCTTGTCAAGACTATAACGGTTGAGAGCGGTATAACCAATGTGTCAAACAGTGCATTTGCATATTGTATGAATGTAACAAAGGTCACGCTGCCTGAGAGCGTGACAAGCATCGGGATCGGTGCATTTTTCGGTTGTTCATCGCTTGAAAGTATAAAAATACCTGAAAGCGCAACGAGCATTGGCAATAGCGCATTTGCATACTGTACTTCAATGTCAACGCTTTCTATCCCATCAAGAGTCACACAAATTCCGGCAGAGCTGTGCTACGGCAACAGTAAGCTTGCAAAGGTGAATATTTCAAATTCCGTTACGAAGATCGGCAACTATGCATTTTTCAATTGCTATGCCATGACTGAAGTTACTATTCCCGAAACGGTTACATCGGTCGGGCTTCAGGCGTTTGCCTATTATGACGATACCGTTCGCCCCACCGAAACAACAACTGCCGCAGCCACCACCGTTACCGGTACGACCTCTGCGCCTGCAAATAAGCTGTATAAGGCAGGAAACTTTACAGTAAACGGAAAAAGCGGCTCTGCGGCTCATAAGTATGCGGTTGAAAACGGACTGAAATTCAATTCAACCGGTGTTATGGAGGGCGGCGAGGATGTGGTATTCACCACTACTGCTACAACTACCCAGAAAAAGACTAAGGGTACTATCGTTATCGAGGATAAAAAGGGCGAAACGATAGTTATCGACCGTGATAAGCAGGAGGAAGAACAGCAAACGGTGCAGAACGCACAGAACCGCAACAGAATTTTGGCGATACTTATAGTCATTGCTGTCACCGCTGTTGTGATAATGATCATCAGCCGGATAGATATAAGCAAAATAAAAGAGCGATTTAAGAAAAAAGATAAATAAAAAATACAGTATAGTCAATGTGTGAAGACTATACTGTATTTTTTTACTCAAATACTCCTGCCTGTACCGTTCTCGGAACGAATTTTTTTAATGCGCTTTTGATACGGTCATCAGGCTGGATTATAACAAGCGTGTTACCCAGCCTCGGATGACGGACGATGATGTAATATAATCCTTCGTCACCAATATTGCAGGCGGTAACTCTTGCATCAAAGCTTCGCTGCTTAAAGCGTGCTGCAACCTCAGGAGTGTATAGCCCTATCTCCTCAAATGCAGAGCATTCGGTAGAAATAAGACGTTCGCGTTTTTTCTTGCCGGTTATACGGTCAATATCAAAATAAGAGTTAGTGATACTGTACTCATATTCAACATAGCTGCGGCTTATCATCCACCACATACCTACACCGATACCGACCGCAACTAATATAAACAGTCCGAATACGGCAATAGTCAAAAAGAGCGAAACGAATATTGCAAGTGCTCCGAAGAATATTGAAAGAAAAAAGGTTGCCTGCTCCAGCGGGCGTTTTCTGCGTACCACTATTTGTTCGAAAAAGGTATCCATAGCATTTTTCTCCGTTAATGTTTTTATTTAGTGTAACACATTATAAATTTTTTTACAATAATTTAAATGTAAATTATTCTGTATATTCCTTAATAAATTCCTCAAAAACAGTTGAATTTACCGATTTTTAATAGTATAATATTCATAATGTAAATTTAAAAGGAGAATATGGACTTATGAAAATTCTTGTTGTAAACGCAGGAAGCTCATCACTCAAATATCAGTTTATAGATATGACTGATGAAAGCGTTATCGCAAAAGGTATTTGTGAAAGAATAGGCGGAGATAGTGAAATTTCACACAAGACCGGCGATATTAAATTTGAGGCAAAAATGCCGATGAAAAATCATACTGATGCATTTCAGTGTGTAATTAAGTGTCTCACCGAAGGCGAGACCAAGGCTATTGACGATTTTAGCGAGATCTCTGCTATCGGTCACCGTGTAGTACAAGGAGGCTCTCTTTTCTCAAAATCAGTTCTTATTGATGATGATGTTATCGCAGGTATAGAGTCTATCAACGATCTTGCCCCGCTTCATAATCCGGCTCACATTCAGGCTATCCGTGCTTGCATTGAGGTATTCGGTAAAGAAGTTCCGCAGGTAGCAGTATTTGACACCGCCTTCCATCAGACAATGCCCGAAAAATCATTCAGATATGCATTGCCCGCTAAATATTACAAGGATTATCAGGTTCGCCGTTACGGCTTCCACGGTACATCACACAGATTTGTATCCGGAATTATGTGCGATATCCTTGGTAAGACAGAGGGAACAAAGATCATCACCTGTCACCTCGGCAACGGTTCTTCATGCTCCGCTGTGCAGGATGGCAAGGTAATTGACACGACTATGGGCTTTACTCCCCTTGCAGGCGTTGAAATGGGCACACGTTGCGGCGATGTTGACCCGTCAGCAGTTCTTTACATAATGGAGAAGGAGAATCTCACTCCTGCACAGATGAGCGATCTTCTTAATAAGAAGAGCGGCTTCCTCGGTGTAACAGAGGGCTATTCATCAGATTCTCGTGACCTCGAAAATGCTATTGGCGAAGGTCCCGACGGTGAGCATTACGCACAGGCAAGACTTGCTATGGATATTCTCGTTCAGCAGATAAAGAAGGTTATTGGCTCATATGTTGCCGAGATGAACGGCGTTGATGCTATCGTATTCACCGCAGGTATCGGTGAAAACAATGTTGCACTTCGTAAATCAGTTCTTTCAAATATGGAATTCCTCGGCATCACTGTTGATGAGGAGGCTAATGAAAAGGCATTCCGTCAGAGCAATATCATTAAGATATCCGGTGAAGACTCGAAGGTGCTTGCATATGTTATCCCCACAAATGAGGAGATAGTTATTGCAAGAGATACAAGAGATATCGCAGCGGCTCTGTAATTAAAGTTATCATAAAAATCTGCATTTCACAGGAAATGCAGATTTTTTTCTTTTTAGAAAAATTTAAAATTTACTCTTGACAAGAATGTACATATATGCTATACTGCAACTGTACTAATCGTGTTAGTACAGTTGATACACAGAAAGGAGAGGCAAATGTTTAAGATAGATATATCGTCACGCGCACCGATATATGAGCAGCTTTGCAGCTGCACCGAGCGTCTTATAACGGCGGGCATTCTTAAATCGGGTGACGCTATGCCGAGTGTGAGAAAGCTCGCTGTGGAGCTTTCGGTAAATCCGAATACTATTCAACGTGCATACACCGATATGTGCTCAAAGGGCTACATATGCTCTGTTGCTGGCAAGGGTTGTTTTGTTGCTGAAAATGCTAAAGAGATAATCAGCTTGCAGTCGCATTCGCTCGACGATTTCCGCAAAGCAGCAGAAGTGCTTGCACTCGAGGGGCTAGCGGCAGAGCGGCTCCGCTCGATAATTGACGATGTTTATGAAAACCTATCCAATAAGGAGGAGAAAGTATGATAAAAGCAGAAAATCTCGTTAAGAAGTTCGATGATTTTGTTGCTCTTGATAATGTGAACTGCGAGATACCGAGAGGCTGCATCTATGGAATGGTAGGCTCAAACGGCGCAGGTAAATCCACATTTCTGCGCGTGCTTGCCGGCATCTACCGCAAGGATGGCGGCAACATAACAATAGACGGTGAGGATGTATATGAAAATCCTGCCGTAAAGTCCAAGATCGTATTTGTACCTGATGAGCTGTATTTGTTCGGCGGGTCAAATATAATGCGAATGAAGCAGCTCTATAAGAGAATTTACCCCAACTTTGATGAAAGCCGATTTACAATGCTGCTTGATACATTCAAGCTGCCGAAGAATAAGGCTATCAACACCTTTTCAAAGGGTATGAAGCGTCAGGCGGCAACTATTTTAGCACTTTCAGCCAAGCCTGAATTCCTGCTTTTTGATGAGACATTTGACGGACTTGACCCCGTTATGCGTAACTTTGTAAAGAGCCTTATATGCAACGATGTTGTTGAACGTAATGTTACCGCTATCATCACCTCACATTCACTTCGTGAGCTTGAAGATACTTGCGATCAGTTGGTGCTTCTGCACAAGGGCGGAGTTGTGCTTGAAAGCGATGTTCAGAACCTGAAGACCTCTCTGTTTAAGGTTCAAGTAGCATTTTCGACTGACTTTGATATTTCGCTGTTTGAGGAGATCGAGATCCGAGAATACAATAAAAATGGTTCTGTTGCAAATCTTATTGTCAATGGCGATCGTGATGAAGTAGTAGCAAAGCTTTCATCACTAAATCCCGTACTGCTTGATGTGCTTCCGCTTACTCTTGAGGAGGTATTCACCCATCGTATGCAGGCAATGGGCTACGACTTTAAAGATATATTGGAGGAAATAGGAAATGAATAAAAAGATATTCAGCGGTTCACTGTATTGTGAAGGACTGCATCAGCTGCGTCTTATGGGAATCGTTATTTCCGCCGTTGCAGCCGTTTCAACGATCACTACATATATTACTATGCTGTTATACACAGTTATTGAGTATTTTGAATACGGTCAATATTCCGGTATTACTCCGTTTGATTTTCCGGAAGTTGCAACATTCTTTGGTGTTTTGCCGTTTATATGCGTTCCGTTGCTTGTTATGAATATGTTCAGCTATCTCAACAAGCGCAACGGAAGTGATTTCTATCATTCTATACCCTATACAAGAGGATGCCGTCTTATAAGCTTTTCGGCGTCAATAATGACTGTCATTATCGGTATAATCGCAGTAGTTATGCTGATAAATGGAATAATGCTGCTTGTATTTCACAATTTCATTGCAGTTACTCCGGGAACGGTATTCCCTTATGTATTTAATGTTATCGCAGCAGCTTTTCTTGTGATGAGCGCAATGCTGATAGCAAAGAGCGTTACCGGCACGGGATTTTCAAATGTGGTATTTACACTTTTGTTGCTTTTCATGCCAAGGCTTATGACAACGGTGATATCCGGAACAGTTTACGGCGGTCTTACTTATCTTGTTCCTTCGGAAAATACCAATATTTTTTCAAACGGAGTAAATGCTCTGTTCGGCTTTTTCACCTTTGAAAGTGAATTCAACAGCTATTCATCGTGGGTAACTACTGCTTACACATTCGTGCTTGCTGCAATATATTTTGCAGTAGCATACATTTTGTTTAAGCGGCGTCCGAGCGAAACTGCCGGAAAAAGCGCCACATCACGCAAGGTACAGGGCTTGGGAAGAATAGCGTTTACACTGCTAATCTGTCTGCCTGCACTTGCAATACTTCATAATATGATCAATTGTTCGTCAAATGTGGTGATATCTGACGGTATCGGAGTATTTATTATATATGATGCAGCACTTGTAGCATATTTCCTATATGAGCTGATATTGACAAGAAAACCGAAAAACCTGCTTCGTATAATACCTTCACTTGCGATAGTGGTTGCATTGAACCTCGGTATCATCGGCATTATGGGAGGAGTAAGAGAATACGAGCTTTCATTCTCACCTTCAGCTGATGAGATAACAGGCATTACACCGATAAACACCAGT
>JAFPAK010000168.1 GCA_017390825.1 Clostridia bacterium | reverse complement strand
GGTGGCGATTTGACGAAGGACATTCTTTTGCTTTAACGCCTGCACAAGCCTATCGTCATAAGTATCGGGAACAAGGTAGCCGCCCGATCCGTCACTACCTTCCTTTAATGCATTTTGGTGCATACCGGTGTGCATGGTTTCCCAGAAAGCGATGTTGTATGCCTTGGCCTTTTTCTTGGCTTCGGCGGTGTTATTTGTCTGTTTATCAGCAGTGTTGCCGGACAATTCGTCCAGACGGGATTTGAGTTCTTCATAGGTTCTTGCTGTTTTCATATGGTTAATTCCTCCATTATTTTTGATTAGTTGATGTTGGGGTTAATACCCCGTTTGATTTTGCGATTTTTTACGTGAGACCCCACGCCCGTTGCATAAGTAAGAAGCTGTGGAGATTTCGATACCCCCAGGGGGGGTCTAAATCTCTACGACTATGACGCTGGGCAACGGCTCAGGGGTCGCGCGCAAAAATTCGCATAAGTTTTAGAGGGAATAGCCCCCGAAGGTATCTGCATCAAACCTGCGGACGTTCGTATCGAAGTTCGCCGAGGTTCTTTTCCGTGGCGGCACCGGTGCGGCAAAGCTCACAAGTGTAATCGTAGAGCCTGTTTATCACATTGCCAATTTCCGCGAATGGTACTTCCTTTATACACGTAACCGTGAACGCACTCCCGTACCACAAAAAGATGACGGCTTTTCTACGCTTGCTTGTGGTGTGCGTTCCACTAATCTCTACATTAAATCCATTGCCGAAGTCACGGTAAATGCATCGTTCTCCGTCAATGCGAAAAATACGACACCCATTGCCGATTTCACGGCAGAGTTTGTCCTGGGCGTAATCCCTTTTGGTTTTGAACATACTTCCACCTCCTTCCGTTAATTTTTCCTTTTGTCCTTTTTTGTCACATATATCAGAACAACGCACTATAAGACACCACCGAAGGGGTTCTTGAAACGGGCGTTGCAATACTCGAAAATTTGGCTGAAGTTGTCGAAAGTTTTTCTCTGATTTTCATATAGTAAATGCCACCTTGGATCGGTGTGGTAATTGCCGTATGCCACGGCGACGCTACCTTCTTTCAGCGGTATGACCTTTACTGTGGTGTACCGCTTTGCATCAATGTCTGCCATATCCTTTTCTCCTTCCAATATTTATGTCCTTTTTGTCACGCTGTCCGTAAGCGTAGGTGTGGGGGTAAGCATCCGTATATAGAAAGCAGTAGTTTAACGATTACTTTTTCTATATTTTTCTTCATTCCCATACCTTTTGGGGCAAAGGGACATAAAGGACAAAACTCTGTTACGATGCTTTTTCATAAAGATAAGGATTGACAAGATAGGTTTGACCCGTAGGTCTGCCTTTGCCGGATTGTACATTGCTCGTTTTAGGGGCAATGTATCCGTATTCGGTCAAGTGGTTCAGTACCGGTTGTACTTCATCGGCTGTTTTGAAACTGCGGCAGAGTCGCATAATGTCACGGCGGGTGAATTCTGTAAGACCGCTTTTGCAAATAGCATCCAGCATATACTCACTTTGTTTCACCAAGGCATCCGCGCCCATAAGGGAGAATGCCGCCGAGGAATGCTCGGTATAGTACCTACCGATTTTAATGGCATTTGCCATTGTGGTTTCATCTACCACCAAGGGTTCGGCAGATTCCAGAAATCCGTTATTGCGATAAACCGAGGCTCGGCATAAAACACCTGCGATACGAAGAACTGCGCCCACAAGTTTGCCTGCCCAATCTGCCATATCCGCATATTCGGTCTTCAGTTTGCTTTCTATCTCATAGGAGAAGGCTTCAAGCATTTCATCCGCTTCCGAGGTTAAGGTTATCTCCTCGGGGAATTCACCTTGTTCTTCTTCCAAGAGATTTTGAACAAGCAGATCGTACTGTCTTGCCACATCGGCAGGAATCGGCTCGGTTCGGTATCTGCGATTACCGACTATGGATTTGGGCATACAATAGAGAAATCTTGCCGTAAGACCTCTGCCGCGGAACGTGCTGTTTTGCATCATTCCCGACAGCACATTCGGTTGCACCGTAAGCAGAACCGTCAGCGCAGGATTCATAATACTTTCGCTGTTTCTGCCGATACGGTCCACACGGATACTGTCGCCGGAGTGACCTTTGAGCATAACGTCGATATTGACATTTTTACTGTAGATACCCGAGAGCATATCAAAGATACCGCCCTCGGCTGATACGATGGCTGCCTTGCCGCCACCATCCGCCAAAACAGCGGTTAGTTTTTCCGTGGTAACGTCATCCACATATAACCGAAGGGGTGTCCTTTCTTTATATATGGCAAGCTGCTGTGCCAACTGTTCCAGTTCGCCGTCCTCGATTTTACCTTTGGCGGCTTTATCCTCCAAGGTGCGTTGCCGACGTTCCAAAATTCTCTTATTCATTTTGCTTGTTTCAAGTTCGGCTGCGTTTTGTCGGTTGTAATCCGCTTCAAAAGCATTTACGGGACGGGTCATCAAGCTGATAACGGCACTCTTTCTTTCCGAGGGCTCTGCTACAACGACCACAAACAGATTCAGCGGTTCTGTCCAATCCGCCTTGCCGCGAATACGAAATTTTCCTTGTTCGCAAAG
>JAFPAK010000167.1 GCA_017390825.1 Clostridia bacterium | reverse complement strand
GGGATCGGTTTGTCGCTCAAAATATCAACAGATTTTGGATAGACTTGAATCCACTTCACATTGCAGATATACGCAAGTCTCTTGAGCTCATCTATTAAGGTTCTTCCATATCCCTTGTTTCTGTAATCCTTGTGCACACTGAAGTTCTCAATCTGCAGATAACTGTCAATGCTTTTATATTGCAAGATACCTATTGTTTTCTTGAAAAACAAAGAATTATCTATCAACTCTATCGTGTCTTCGCTAATAATTTTTCGAAGCATAGCTTTCCTCCAAAGTTCTGTATTTATATTATACATCAAAAAGAATAATCTGTCAAGTCTTGCATATTTTATAATCCCATCATATCCTTAACCACTCTATCCGAAAACTTTACCGTTCCCACGAGCACAAGCATATTGAATATGAGTTCACCCATATAGGTCCATACTTGTGTGACGGCTGAAGCACTCGACGATACCGAGGGCGGTGCCGATGAAAACAACGAGTAAATAATGCAACCAAGTACGATGACCGCACCCTCAAGGCAGACAGCAGCAAACGAGCGAATAAATGCTTTTCCGATATGCGAGGTCTCTTCTCCTGCGAAAGCAGACAGAGGAACGGGCGCAATAGCGGCATAAATATAGAGCTTAAAGAATCTGCCATATACAGTAAGGATCATAACGAAAGATAAAACCCATACAAGTAGACTGCCTATAAGCGTTACAGCCCATAAAGGTATGGACTCCCAAAATCCGCATTCCTCTATCGTTTGAATCATACTGTCAGGCAAGCGTGTCGCTTTGCTGCCACCGATACCCGACGCCATCATAATCTTTGTTATTACTCCCTGCACTATCGTAAACATTGCCATCATCAAATCAAGTCCCCAAGTAACAGCAGCTTTGGCAAGTACAAAACGTATAAACAGTTTCAAGGCTTGCTCTGGGCGCTTTATCTCTTGGAAAGAATTAAACTGGCGCATAATCCCCATAAGGAAAAATAATACGAGAAGCGCGTATCCAACTGCTTTCAAGGTATCGTTAATATTGACCATTACGGTCCATATACCGCCACCCTTGAATTCGGTCGGCGACTCCGAAAGGAGCCGCCATATTTCGGAGAGTTTTTCATTCCATGTCTCAAGGGCATTTTCAAGGTTTTCTACAACCCAGTTATTTGACATAGTCTCCCCCTTTCTCAAAAGAAATAATTAACCCGTGATAATGGTCAAAATTTCTTTTGCAAAGGTAATGACTACACCGCCTGCAAGCGTCAAGAAACCGTTAGCTCTCTGCGAGGGATCGTGGCTCTTGAGAGACAGACCGATCTGTACAACAGCAAAGCCAAGCATAATCATTCCTACTGCTCGAACTAAACCGAACATAAAGTCGGACAGATTATTTACTACCTTGACGGGATCGGTTTCCGCTGCGAAGCAAGTCAGAGTCATCATAGATACCATAAGGCAGACAAGAACAAAGCAAGTCCATACCCTTACGATCTTTCGAGCACCTGTAGGCATAGGTTCTCTTTTCATCAAATTTTTCATTTCTGTTTTCTCCTTTTTATTGTGATATAAATTTGCATAAGGCATCAACTTCCTCATCTGCGTAAGCAAAATATTTGCCTTTTATAACATCCTCAAGCAACGGAAAATCTTCCATTGTTTTACCGGGGAACTCGTCTATACTTACAATTTCCAAGCCGTCGGTCGGGAATTTCACTTCACCGTGATCATATACACCCGCACCTCCATCAGCACCAAGTGACACATTCGGATGTGTGTGAATATTGTACTTGTAATCAAGTACGGGGCGCTCACCTCTAATAAAGACGATTGCGTATTTGTTATCTAGCATACGCACTTCATCTGCGGTCATTAGTTCTCTTCCCGCCACCTGATAATTCGTAGAGAAGTTTCCTCTCATACCGTCACTTTTTCCGTATGAATTTGTATCGATGGTTTCCTTACCAAGCAGTTCCGACACATACTTATGGGTGGACTGCTCATTGCCACCCAGGTAAACAAAGGCATCCGCATTACCGATGATACCCTCCCAATCGTCCTTAAACAGCGCTTTCAGCTGGCTGATGTTCTGTAGAACAAT
>JAFPAK010000166.1 GCA_017390825.1 Clostridia bacterium | reverse complement strand
TTCGTTGCTTAACAAAAGCTTTGTTTCGCTAAAAGATAATGAGTTTAAATCAAACGGTGCATATGATACACAGGTTACTGTAAAATCCACCAATATCAGCAAGATTACTGCAATTGTTGTTAGTCCTGCAAATAACAGCACCGTACAAAAGGTTTATGTTGACGACATCACCTTTGTTGATAAAGAAGATATTCCTACGGTAAGTATGCCTTCAAAGGGAGCAGTTTTCTGCGATTGGAAAGGAACCGTAAATTTTGTTAAGACTGACGGTTGGGATGGACATTCCACCAATCTTTCTGAAATGCCCAATGCATACAATGTTTCCGGCGGTATGCTCAACTTGAATACTCAAGGCTATTCATATGACAGCTTGATGGTTCAGACTGAGGTAACGCTTGATACAACCCAAACTGCGAATGCGATCGCCGCTGCACAAGAAAGCGACGGTTATCTCTACATGAGCATAAGATTTAACAGTGCTTATAACGCAAAAGGAAATGACTGCGCAGCCAAATTCAAGATTTATTGCTTTGCAAACGGTGATTGGCAGAATGCTAAATACATGGTTGGAGAATACGATGCTATCACGAATACAGTGGGTGAGCAGCTTATTAAGTACCCTGTTGACGCTTTCGAAGGTATGATTCCGGATACTATTGCAATAATAGTTATGAATGGTTCTTATTATCACGGTCTGTCAGCAATAAATATTGGTTTCTCGGATATCTATGCAACCAGTGGTGTTACTGCAACTTCACCAAATACAACTACAAACAAAGCAACTACAACAACTTCAAACACTAATGTTTCCGGAAAGCTTTATGGTGACTGCAACAGCGATGGCAGTGTAAACGGTAAGGACGTATTGCTTCTTCGTAAATATATAGTAAAGCTTGCAAATGTTATTGACACAGGTGTATCTGATCTTAACAGTGATGGTAACATCAATGGTAAGGACGTATTGCTGCTTCGTAAATACATAGTCGGACTTATTGACAGATTCCCGATACAGAACACGCAGAGTCCTACCACTAGCACTACTGCACCAACCGCTGCACCTACAAAAACAACCACAAAAACAAATACAACTACAACTACTAAAACAACTACTACAACCACTACTAAAAATCCTTCAAGCTCAGGAGGAACAACATCTAATATGAGAGATATAACAGCAACGGCTCTTGTTGGTGAAATGACTGTAGGTATAAATATCGGTGATACGCTTGACAGTGTTGGTTCAGGTGTGTGGCAAGAAACATCATGGGGTAACCCAAAGATCACAAAGCAATTGATACAGTCTATCAAGGCAGCAGGCTTCAATACAATCCGCTTGCCTGTAACATGGCGAAATAATATTGATTCAAGCAATAATATCAGCCAAACATTTTTAAACCGTGTTCAGGAAGTAGTTGATTATATCGTAGATGAAGGTATGTATTGTATCATCAATACACACCATGAGCAGAATTGGCTCAACACAAATTCATCGGCAATGGAATCAAGAAAAGTTAAATTTGCTGCAGTTTGGAATCAGCTTGCAAACAGATTTAAGAATTACAATGAACATCTCATATTTGAAGGCTATAATGAAATACTCAAGGGTGAAGGCGACTGGAGTTCACCTTCGTCCACAGATCTTGCAAATGCAAACGCACTTGCACAGGTGTTCGTTAATACAGTTCGTGCAACCGGCGGTAATAATGCTATCCGTGTTCTTATCATAAATACATACGGCGCACTTGCAAATACCACTGCTATTAACGGTCTTACTATGCCGACTGACACAGTTGCAAACAAGCTTGCGGTTGAGATTCATACCTATGATCCGCAGTCCTTCTGTTTTTTAAACAATTCAGATGATACTTGGGGTACAATTGCAGATAAGAATGAGATAGATAATATACTCATCAGAGTATATAATAAATTTGTCAGCAAAGGAATTCCGGCTATTGTCGGCGAATTCGGTGCGGTAAATAAGAATAACACATCTGCACGTGCTGCATACTGTTCATATATGGTAAGTCAGGCGAAGTCCAAAGGCATCAAGTGTATTTATTGGGATAACGGTCATACGGGTGTAGCATCAGACACGGATACCTACGGTTTGTTCAACCGCAGTACCGGCGCACAGGTGCACAGCGAAATTATAAATGCGCTTGTCAATGCTGCAAAATAAATAAAAATGGCGTAAGGATATCCTTGCGCCATTTTTATATTGTTTTTACAATAAAATTAACTGAATAAGTTTGTTTTTGCAATGATTGATAAAAAATTGAATGTATTTAGTATAGTTTTTGTTGATTTTGTTTAAAGTATGTGGTATCATTCTTAATACGAAATACAGAAAGGGTGTTTATTTAATGGAATTGAAAAAAATGATAAGTATTATTGTTGTAATGGCAATAATGCTTTCAACATTAGTATTAGTAAGCGTTAATGCAGACGTAACCAAGGTTGACGGTAAGTCGCTTGGTGTTAGCTATTCCGGCGGATGGGACGGCGGCAATACATATTGCTATGTTGATGATGACGGTTCCTTCGTGATGTCTGCATTGGATGACAGTAAGTTTTATATGCAGCTTCAGACATACAAAGATCTGAACGGCGGTGACAAGCTTATTGCCGAGGCTAAAAAGCACGAAAATGCCTATATCGCATGGGACATTACTGCAGTATTTTACACCGCTGATACACCGCAGGCACTCGTTAACCTTACAACCGGTAAGAGCAACTGGCAGGGTGATTTTGATAATGTAGTAGTATCAGGCGAGCCATATACTTATATTATGACTGTTGACAGCTTTGAAAACAGCGGATATGATCGTGTGCAGTTCCAGCTTAACAACTATAAAAACTGGGGCAGCGGCCTTAAATATGCAAATGTAAGAGTTTCCGTGCCTTATGTATATATCGGCACTCCTCCTACAACTACACCTAGACTTGAAGAACATGCAACACTAGATGCAGAGCAGCTTCAGTCTATGGAAAATGCGTGGACTACCACCACTACAACTACAACTACGAAGCCTACTACCACAACTACTACCACAACCACGACAACAACTACATCGCGTAAATTGCTTTATGGCGACTGCAATGCTGATGGTAGTGTAAACGGTAAGGATGTATTAAACCTTCGTAAATATATAGTAAAACTTACAGATGTGATAGATACCGAAGTATCTGATCTTAACAACGATGGCAACATCAACGGTAAGGATGTATTGATGCTTCGTAAATATATAATCGGTCTTATCGATAGATTCCCGATTGAAGATATGCAGCCTACTACCCAGAAAACTACAGCTGCAACAACCGTTACCACAGCAGTGAATTCCGGAATAACATCAGATATGAGAGATATAACTGCAGCAGAACTTGTCAGTGAAATGAATGTCGGCATCAATATCGGTAATACGCTTGACAGTGTTGGCAACGCAGGAATGGGACTCAGCGAGGAAACATCATGGGGTAACCCGAAGATCACAAAGCAATTGATACAGTCTATCAAAGCTGCAGGCTTCAATACAATTCGTTTGCCTGTTACATGGCGTAATCATATCGACTCAAATAATCAGATTGATAAGAATTGGCTCAACCGTGTTCGTGAAGTAGTTGACTATATCATGGGTGAGGGTATGTACTGCATACTCAACACTCACCATGAGCAGAATTGGCTGAACACAAATTCGGCAACAATGGAAACAAGAAAGGTTAAGTTCGCCGCAGTCTGGACACAGATAGCAAACAAATTCAAGGATTACAACGATCATCTTATCTTTGAGGGCTTTAATGAGATACTTCGTGCTGAAAGTGACTGGAGTTCGCCGTCACCTACAGATCTTGCAAATGCAAGTGAGCTTGCACAGGTATTTGTTGATACAGTTCGTGCAACCGGCGGAAACAACTCTATTCGTGTACTTGTTGTGAGCACATACGGTGCCGGTGCCAGCAATGTTGCCATAAACGGTCTTGTCGTTCCTAATGATACCGTTGAAAACAAGCTTGTAGTTGAAGTTCATACATATTCTCCGCAGTCTTTCTGCTTTAGTGATGATCTCACCGATACAACTTGGGGTACAGAGGCCGACAAATCAAATATAGATAACGTAATCAAAAGGGTAGACGAAAAGTTTATCAGCAACGGAATTCCGGTAATTATCGGAGAATTCGGTGCGGTATATAAGAACAACGATTCTGACCGTGCTGCATATTGTGAATATATGGTTACACAGGCAAAGACAAAGGGCATCAAGTGTATCTATTGGGATAACGGTAAAACTGAGGTTGCAACTACCGGTAAAGATACGTACGGTTTGTTTGATCGATATACATACGAGCAGACACATAGTGAAGTTATTGAGGCACTTGTTAACGCTGCAAAATAAAGAGCCAACGGCACGGACAGATCCGTGCCGTTGTTTTCATACTATGAAGTATACTTGACTTTCTTCTATAATACAGATGTTTATTGTTGACTAGCTTAAATCAATGTGTTATTATGTAGGCGATAAAGTATAAAGCTGGTGATTTTATGGCAATTATTTTTAATGAAGCAAATAAAATCTTTTATCTTGAGGGCAAGGATATATCATATATTTTTCGCATAAATGAATATGGCTTTGCCGAGCATTTATATTTCGGCAGACAGATAGCACGAGATGATATAACACATCTGCGAGCATTCGGCGGAAATAGTTGTTACGCTATGATACCTGGTAATAGCAGTAAGTCTTATATTGAGTTTTGCCCTGAAATATCTTTTTTCGGCACGGGCGATTACCGAGAGCCGACCGTAATAGTGCAAAATCCGATGGGCGACAGATTGTGTGAGCTGCTATATACAGGATATGATATTGTACCTGTAAAGCCCGAAATAGCGGGTATTCCGTCAATGAGCGGCGGCGAAACGCTAATACTGCATCTTGCAGATAAAATTACTGAATTTGCGGCGGATCTATATTATACGGTGTATGATGATTGCTCGGTAATAGCAAGGCATATTGTGTATAAAAATAACGGAAAGGAAGAAATCAAGCTTGATCGTGCGTTTTCATTTGCGTTATCGTTGCCCCGTAATGACTATAAGATCTTAAGTCTTTACGGAGCGTGGGCAAGTGAACGGCAGATAGAAACTATCTCTATGCATCATGGCTGCGTTTCTATCGACTCAAAACGCAGCACCTCATCTGCCACACTTAATCCGTTCATGGGAATCCTCTGTCAGGATACTACCGAACATAGCGGCGAAGCAATAGGAGTAAGTCTTGTTTATTCTTCCTCATTTTCGCTTAAAATTGAGGGCACGCAGGACGGCAGAGCCTTGGTACTCGGCGGTATAAATGATTTCGATTTCTGCTGGAATTTAAAAGCGGGAGAGTCACTTTGTACTCCCGAAGCAGTTATCGCATATTCTGTTGAAGGTATTGGCGGTATGAGCCGTGCTTATCACGATGCTTACAGAAATCATATAATCAATCCACGATTCGTGAATAAGCCCCGTCCGATCGTTATCAACAATTGGGAGGGAACATACTTCCATTTTGATATTGATAAGTTAAAAGCAATTGCCAACGGAATAGCCGGCACGGGTGTTGATACCTTTGTACTTGACGACGGCTGGTTCGGTGATCGTAACAGCGATAAGTCCGGGCTTGGCGACTGGGTAGTCAATACGGATAAGCTGAAAGGCGGACTTAAAGCTATAATTGACCATGTTCATTCACTCGGAATGAAATTTGGCTTATGGTTTGAGCCTGAAATGGTAAATGAAGATTCAGAACTTTTCAGGGCACATCCAGATTATGCTGTTGGTGCGCCGAATAGGGATAGATGTTATTCACGCAACCAGTATTGCCTTGATCTTACAAGAAAAGAAGTGCGTGATTATATAGTCAATTCCGTTAATAAGGTATTGGCTGAAAATGAGATAGACTATGTTAAGTGGGATTATAACCGCAATGTTACTGAGTTTTTCTCGTTTGGAAGGCAAGCAGAGCATCAAAAGGAATTCTGCCACAGGTACGCACTCGGACTTTACGATATCTGTGAGCGAATAGTAAATGCAAATCCGAATGTTTTGTTTGAAGGATGCGCCGGCGGCGGTGCAAGATTTGATCCTGCAATGCTGTATTATTTCCCGCAAATATGGACAAGTGACGACAGTGATGCAAATGAGCGTACGAGGATACAGTACGGAACATCAATCGTATATCCGCTGTCAACTATGAGTTGTCATATTTCCGCTGTTCCCAATCATCAGACAGAGCGTGTCACCGACTTAAAAACCCGTGCTGATATAGCACATCTCGGGGCAAACGGATATGAGCTTGATGCTTCTTCGTTTGATGATAATATGAGATCGGTAATAGCAGACCAGATAAAAGAATATAAAGCGGGGGAGCAACTCGTATTAAACGGAGATTTATATAGACTGGAAGATCCTTATAACAGCAATTTCTTTTCATTTATGCTTGTTTCAAAGGATAAATCATCTGCTATGCTCACTTTTTATCGCAGAATGGGCGGTGTCAACAACGAGGTGAAAGTTATCTATCCCAAGGGGTTGGATAAAGACCGTAGGTATTACGTCCCGGAACTTGATAAAACTCTTTGCGGCAACACATTAATGTATGCAGGCTTGGTGATGCAGCTACCGAGAGGAGATTTTAAAACAGTTAAATATCATTTTATTGCTGTAGATTAAAGCAAAATATTCACCACTTGCAAATTCTTTGATAATATGTTATGCTATATGTATACCAACTTTAAAAAGGAGGTTTTTCGTATGCATTTGCAGGAATCAGGCGAGATGTATCTTGAAACGATACATATTTTGTCTAAAAAGAGCGATTGTGTCCGTTCTATAGATGTAGGTGAATATATGGGATTTTCAAAGCCCAGCGTCAGCCGTGCGGTGGGACTTTTGAAAAAAGGCGGATATGTTGTCAGTGATGCTGATGGGTATCTGTCACTCACTGAGGCCGGTAAAGAGGTTGCCGAAAAGATGTACGAGCGTCATACGCTGCTTACTGATTTTTTGGTCAGCATCGGTGTAAGCCGTGAGGTTGCAGCAGAGGATGCTTGTAAAATGGAGCATTATATGAGCGATGAAACCTTTCAGGCGATGAAGAGCCATGCTGAAAAAACTAATAATGGATAATTTTGAAAGCGATTACTGAAAGGCCAAGTGTTCTTAAGGACACTTGGCCAGTTTTATTCGCCTTGCGGCGAGTTATATTGCTTCGCAAGTTTTGAAGGCGAATAAAATAACACTAAAACCGTAGGTTTTAATATCACTTTGCCGTAAGGCAAAATATCACTGTGAGACCTGTCTCACAATATCACTTTTTGAGATTGGTGAAAGGGTTTTATGTTCTCCTAACAAGTGGAATTTGATATACAAGTTCCCTGCTTGTAAAGGTATAAGACAAAACTAAAAAGATGTGTTGAAAATTGAATAAGTCCGTTAAAAACGGACAATAGAAAAAAGGACCTCCTATGGTAGAATGAAAGAAACTACCATAGGAGGTTTTGTTATGCCTTGGTTTTTATACTCAGTTCTTTTTCAAGTTTCACAAGATATTTTCTTATCAAAAGCACATCCTTCATATTCACATTTCCATCTTGATCAACATCGCTTGCGGCTGTATCAATTGTGACTGTAAAACCGGCACAACGCTTGCGGATGCAGAATACATCTTTAAGATTGACTCTTCCATCGGCATTCGCATCACCCGCTATGGTATTGTAATATGTGCCGGGGAAAAAATAATCGCCGCCGACTTCATATGCGCCTATATCCGGTGAAGAGCCAATATAATTATCCTCTATCCCTGATATCACAGTACCGCCGTCAATAAGTGTAGCATCATTTTCCGGGATAAAATTGCTATTGATATAAAAGTCTGTTCCGAATTTGTTAGTAATAAGCGTTGGTGCATTAGCTCCAACTATAAAATCTGCGTACGGTGCTACGGCGTTGTTTGCAACAACTGTACCTTTTTGAGTGTAGCCGTCAGTTTTCGGCCACCCTTGAATACCCTCGCCGCAATCGAAAACGGTATTGCGGTATATAAGATTGTCTGTGCTGTTTGTGTTTAAAACAATACCGGCCTGTGTCACATTCCACACCACGTTGTTTCGTACAATAAAATTGGAGCAATTGTTATCGAGATAAATACCACAAGAATTGTTACTGTCATGTACCCAGTTGTTGCGGATAATGACTCCTTCTCCGTTTCGGTGATAGCCGTATATCACACCGCCGTCACGTGTAAGATACATAGCGTCATAGCAATCGTTGTATTCAATGTAGGTTTTTCCGTATCCGTCGCCATACACGCCGGTATTTATGAAATAGACCAAAAATCTGCCTGATTTATATAAATTGCAATGACTGACGATTGTATCGTATGTATTTCCCTCAATCGATACTGCGGCGTTATATCCACCGCCTATGGCAATGTCGTGAATGTCACAGTTGGTAACGGTGTTACCGGTTCCGTTTATAAGTATTCCGCTGCTCATAGTATAGGCTATTTCGCTGTTTTTCCATGTATTATAATCGCCGCACAGCCGTGTACTGTTATATGCGTTTATATGTGTATTATAACCGTCATTAGTGCGGAAAAAGTCAGAATAAAACACATTAACATTATCAAAAGTGCAGTGATCGGTATCGTGCGCCGTTACCCCACCTCCGATGATATTGATGTTTTCAAAGTTTATGTATTTGCTATTCCATAGTTCAATAGAATTGTCTCTTTTCTGAATTTGTATCTCGCCACTTTTAGGCTCATTACCATCTTCAGTTTTAACATAAAAATAACCGCTGTTACTGTCATAATAATATTCGTTTGCAATGTCGAGCGCAGCGAGAGAATTGGTAATATAATACCAATCTCCTTCCATGGGTGTGTATGTAACGGAGTTATCGCCGACATAGTCAAATTTCATATATTGTTCAGGAACATACTCTGTCACGATGCGTGCGTATGAAACATACTGCTCATATGTGTACCCCGTCCACAGATACACAGTACTACCGACAAAATTTCCCGGAGGTAACTCATCATCGTATATGCTATAATGATCACTTCCTTTGTCCATCACAGCACGCTCCATATTCAGAAGATCACCGTATGGGGCATTAGGCCATCTTGCCTCAGTAAGAGGAGAATACTTGTTGTTAGTGAAACACACTGCATGTGCAACATCTTCCATCATACCGACATATGCTTTGAATATGCCGTCTTTATATTCTGTCCATTCAGCTGTTATTGGCTCATATGCACTGATATAAACTGCTTCTCCTTCTGCACCTTTAATATTGTACGGCATATCTGATGTTCCATCCGCTTCAAAAAAGACAATATTTTCATTGTAAATTCCGCCCTTGATAATGAGGGTATCGCCAATGGACATTTCATTCTTTGCTTTATTAATAGTCTTATAAGGTGAGGTTTCAGTACCGTTATTGTTATCGCTGCCTATTTCTGCGGATACAAAAATAGTTTTTGAAGTATACGCTGTTGCAGGTGTAGAAATTGTGAAGAACAAGAAGCAAAGTAAAACACATACTGCTTTTTTCAATGCACGTCCCCTCCTAACGCTATTGTATAATCATTATAGCATACAATAATTTATAACGCAATTGTAAATCTATCGGTTATTCTTTAAGTCATCCGTTGCGGGGTTTTCTATCAGCTTTCCTGATTTTTCAAAGCGTGAGCCGTGGCAGGGGCAGTCCCAAGTGTGTTCAGTGTTGTTCCATTTTAAAGCGCAGCCCATATGCGGACAACGGGGAGCAGTGGGGGTTAGAATATTTGTTACCGCTTCAAGAGCATTAAGTGCAAGCTGTGGATGAATTATCGAGCGCGACGGTGAGAACACCGAGGTGTATTTATTTATCTTGTTTTGAACAAGGTCGGTCATAATATCAGCCGCTATCATACTTGATGTCATTCCCCATTTATTAAAGCCGGTAGCAACATAGAAGTCGGTTGTATTTTTGGAGTATTTTCCAATATAGGGGATACCGTCCAGTGTCATACAATCCTGTGTTGCCCAGCGGTAATTGACCGTTGAGGTAGGATAATGTGCCCTTGCAAACTCTTCAAGCTCCGAGTAATTACCACCCTTTTTGCCGGTACGGTGAGAACCGCCACCGAGCAAAAGATACTTTTTATAATTGCGGAAGGAAAGTCCTTTTTTATCCTCGTCAATATACATTCCATCAACATCTTTAGCACCTGATAAGCATAACACATAAGAGCGGTGCTGATACATTTTAAGAAAATAATTGCCGTGCTTGTTCAGTATCGGAAAGTGAGTTGCAACTATAGTTTTATCAGCGGTGATTTTGCCATTGTTAGTTATTGTTGAAAATCCATCAAAGGATATCGCTTTTGTGTTTTCATATATATTAAGCTCCTTTACAATGTGCTTTATAAACTTCAATGGATCAAATTGTGCCTGATTTTTAAATTCGACTGCTCCGCAAGTGTGAAAAGGTAAGGGAAGATGCTTTTGGTATTCCGCATTAAATCCAATGCTTTTTAGCGCAGATAATTCCTTTTCAAGCTTGCTTGAGCTGTTTGTTGAGTAGCAGAAAGCGCTTTTGTATTCAAAATCGCAGTCAATATCCTTTGCCATATCGGCAAATCGTTTAATTGCTTCTTCGTTGGCATCAAGATAAAGTCTTGCTGCCTCCTTGCCGTACTTGCTTACAAGCTTATGATATATAAGCCCATGCTGTGAGGTTATTTTCGCTGTTGTATATCCCGAAACACCGCTAAAGATTCGGTCAGCCTCAATCAAAACACAACCGATGCCGGCTGATTTCAGCATATATGCACAGAGTATTCCTGCCATACCGCCGCCGATAATAAGCACATCTGCCGAGATATCACTCTTTAAATTTTTAAATTGCGGTAGTTTTGTATCCTGCCATACTGAATTCATCATTGATCACCGCTATTATTATGTGATAAATAATATTTATTATTAAAAAAGCCTGACTTTTAAAAGTCAGGCTTTGGCTTTAGTAATTTTCAAGCAGTGCTTTATAGAATTCGGAATAATCGGTGCGCTTTTGATTAGTAAAATCAATTGCTTCACGGGGATGGCGGTTTAAAAGACCTGTGAACATATATTGAAGATCATATCCCCAAACAATGCCCTGCTCTTTAAGCTGCAGCATATATTTTTCAATAAACGGAAGAACATGATATACATTATATTTCGGATTTTTGAGGAAACCGAGTAGCAACTCCATTGCACAGTTGCCTGCGCCTCTGCCCATCCCCTGAACTGTTACATCAAGATATGATACACCGTATGACAGCGTTTCAATTGTGTTGGCAAAGGCAAGATTTTGATTATTATGTGCGTGGAAACCGATCTTTTTATCAGTTTGTTCAACTGCTTCAAGATATATCTTTGCAAGCTCTGAAGCGTTTTCAGGATAAAGTGAACCGTAACTGTCAACAAGGTAAATCACATCAACATTTGTAGTTGAAAGCATTTCAAGCGCCTGTTTGAGTTGATCCAGATTTGCTTGTGATATAGCCATAATATTGCAGGTTGTCTCATAACCGAGCGTATGGAAATACTCGATCATTTCGATTGCGGCCGGAATTTGATGAATGTAGCAAGCAACACGCACCATATCAATAACACTTTCGCTTTTAGGCAAAAAGTCTGTTTTATAGTCGCATCTGCCCACATCGGCCATAACGGCTATTTTCATATCCGAATGATTGTCGCCGACGATCGCACGGATATCCTCCTCATCACAGAACTTCCATTTGCCGAAGCTGCTTTTGCTAAAC
>JAFPAK010000019.1 GCA_017390825.1 Clostridia bacterium | reverse complement strand
GTATATGAGTCTTGCGGTAATTATAGTTGTTATAACACCGATGTTCTTCTTGCTTTACAAGCGTTTCGGCGCTATTGCTTTGCTTATTGTTACATTTATGTTCTGCGGGCTTTTTGAAACGCTTAACTTTGATTTGATAAGATGGCTGTTTACATTGGCTCTCGGTATGATATGTGCAGACCGCAATCTGCTTGCTAAAATCAAAGACTTTAAAATAGTCAAAAATAGATATACAGATTATATTATTAAGCTTGTTATATATACTGCTGTATTGCTGTTTTGCATATATGCAAGGCAGAATGTATTTGCAAAAATAAGTTATCTGCGTGACGGTATTATTCCGTTGTTTGTAATAATATATTGCTACACTATCGTCATCCCGATACCGATCATTAATACCGTGCTTCAGTTCCTCGGTAAACATTCAATGAACATATTTTTATTCCATACTATACTGCGTGGATATATATTAAAAGATTTTATTTACGGATTAAAATATCCGCTTGTTATAGTAGCAGTTCTGATTGGTCTGTCACTCGCTGTTTCAATTGTGGTCGAGCTTATAAAAAAATACAGCGGATATAACAAGCTGTGTAGCAGGATAATCGCAAAAATAGCATAAAAGTACGCCGTACATCTTCACGATGTACGGCGTACAATTTTTACTTATCTCTTTTCTGCGATTTCTCCGGCTTTTTTGTATATGCTATTTTTCGGTATATACCCTCTCACGGCAGAAAGCGGATATACATTTGTATTTCTGCCGATAACCGTACCGGGATTTAGCACGCTGCCGCATCCTACCTCAACATTATCGCCGAGTATTATTCCGAACTTTTTAAGTCCTGTAGGCACTTTACTTCCGTTTACATTAACACACACAAGCGATTTATCACTTTTAAGATTAGAGGCGATTGAACCTGCGCCCATATGAGACTTATAGCCAAGCACCGAGTCGCCCACATAATTGTAATGCGGTACCTGAACATTATCAAAAAGCACTACGTTTTTAAGCTCAGTGGAATTGCCTACAACGCTATTTTTACCAACTATCGCATTACCTCTGACAAAAGCACAGTGGCGTACTTCTGCGCCTGCATCAATTATACACGGTCCGTTTATACTTGCAGACGGCGCAACCTTTGCAGTTTTATGAATATAAACATCACCTGCTATATTAAACTCATTTTTATCAAGTGATGCCTGCAGCTTTACAATATATTCTCCAATAAGCGGTAAAACCTCGTAAGGATAGGTTTTATCACTAAACAGCGAAGCCGCAATTGTTTTAGACAGATCAAGCAGATTATTTATTTCTAATTCTTTCATTCAAGACACCTCTGTTACTATATAACTATACTTTAACTCATTTTCAGCATTTTTTCAAGATTTTTCTCTTAAAACTCTTTTATATTTATAAAAAATGTAGTATAATGATTTAAAATAGAGTAATTATATTCATTTGTGTAAACAAGGAGAAAGAGTTATGGCAAATAAGATCAAGCTTACTGTAGGCGGTATGGATCTATTTATCACTACTGACGACAACGAGGCTTATATGCAGGCAGTCGCAGGTGAAGTCAACCGCAAGATCAACGATATGATGAACAGTAAGTCATTTCTTTCGGTCTCAGCTGCTGCAATATTCACCGCACTTGAATATTGTGACGAAGCTAAAAAAGTTAAAATGGATACTGTTTCGCTCGAAAATAAAATAAATGAGCTCGGCGATGAGATCGCCTGCGCACGTCTTGAATCGGACGAAGCGCGTCGTGAGATCGAGCGTCTCAACAAAGAAAACCAGACTTTAAGAGCAAAGCTTGCACGCCAATAAAATGGAAATACTTGCACCCGCAGGCACGAAGGACGCACTCATTGCCGCTGTAAGAGCAGGGGCAGATGCTGTCTATTTCGGTGCAGGCAACTTTAACGCAAGACGAAGAGCCGCTAATTTTTCGCTTGATGAATTAAGCGGTGTCGTTTCATATTGCCACGCAGCAGGAGTGAAATGCTATCTGACACTCAATACGCTTGTAAGAGATAGTGAGATTACGGATGCACTTGCTACTGCAAAGTCAGCAGCCAATGCCGGTATTGACGGTATCATCATTCAGGATCTCGGCCTTGCCTCACTTATCCGTAAAGCAAGTCCTCAACTGCCGCTTCACGCATCCACACAATGCTCGGTTCATACCAAAAGCGGTGTAGAGTATTTTCACCGTCTTGGCTTCAAGCGTGTTGTACTTGCCAGAGAGCTTTCTAAAGCTGAGATAGAAGATATTGCACAGTATGCCAACGAAATTGGTATTGAGCTGGAGCTTTTTGTTCAGGGTGCTGTTTGTATGTCGGTATCGGGACAATGTCTTTTCAGTGCGGTGCTTGGAGGCAGAAGCGGCAACAGAGGTATGTGTGCCGGACCGTGCCGTCTCCCCTTTTCAGTCAAAGGTGGTAACGGTTATGATCTAAGCTTAAAAGATATGAACCTCTACCGCTATTTTAACGATTTTAAGAAAATAGGTATCGCCTCACTTAAAATTGAAGGAAGATTAAAAACGCCTGAATACTCTGCTGCTGCGGTAGACGCTGCGCTGTCAGCCCGTAATAATTCTCCCGAATTAGAAAGTAAAACAGCAACCCTATCAAAAGTATTTTCCCGTTCTGGCTTTTCTGACGGATACTATAAAGCATCCAAAAATGCAGATATGTTCGGTACAAGAAGCGATGAAGATGTTGGGTTAACGAAGTCGGTCAAGAACTCTATCCACGAGCTTTACCGTAAAGAACGGCAATCGGTAGAAATAAGTATCAAAGCACAAATCAGGCACGATGAAAAAATCAAGCTCTTTGCTGATGACGGCAAAAACTTTGTATCAATTATAAGCGATGAATGCGCCGAAACTGCTTTCAACATACCCACTGATGCTGAATTTATCAAATCCAAGCTCACGAAATGCGGCGGTACGGTATTCAAAGTAAAGCAATGTGATATTGAAATAGATGACGGACTATGTGTAAAAGCATCGATCATCAATGCATTGAAAACAGAGCTTTTACAAAAGCTTTATGAAAAAAGAGCAGAATGCAGACCGTATGAGTTTGTATATCCCGATATATCATTAACTCCTAAATCAAAACACGAAAAAAAGATATACGCTATCGTAAACGATATATTGCAGCTTACAAACAAAGAGGATGCAGACCTTTGGTTTATTCCGCTATATTCGGATATTGACACGGTAAAATATGCGATAAACAAAGGCTTCAATATTGCTGTTCGCACACCTGCTTACTTTTTCGGTGACGAAAAAAGAGTGGCAGATGCTTTATTTAAAATGGCGTCACTCGGCATTAAATACGCTATGGCAGATAACATTGGAGCAGTGTCTCTAATAAAAAAATTCGGTATGAAGATCGTTGCAGGGACCGGGCTTAATGTGCTTAATTCCTACTGTGCAGATTTCATCAAGGCTGACGAAGTTATATTGAGTGCTGAAACAGATGAAACGGCAATTTCAAAAATCAGCACCGCAAAGCCAATCGGTATTTTTGCATATGGCAGGCTTCCGCTTATGCTGCTTCGTACCTGCCCTGCAAAAGCACACGGCAGTTGCGGAGAGTGCAGTATTAAGGACAGAAAAACAACTTTCCCGCTTATGTGTACTGACGGCGCAACTAGGCTTTACAATGACCGTCCGTTATACATTGGTGATAAGCCGTCAATTTTAGGCAAGGTTGACATAACTGCTTTCTATTTTACTGACGAAACTCCTGAAGAGATTGAGAATATATTTAAAGCGTATAAAACTAATTCATCCCCATCGGGTGACTTCACAAGAGGAATGTTATTCCGTCCCGTTGAATAAGCTTTAACGCTCAGAATGAAGTTTCACATCCTCGTTTTTGAAGATGTAATCATCAACATCCTCTACTTCTGTTTCTTGTTTTTCTTCGTTTTGTTTTGTGTTGTAACAGATCATAAAATTCACTACCTAAAAAATAATATATAGATTTATTATATGCTTAAAATCTAATTAATTGCACACAAGAAGGTAATAAAATCATGAGTAATTTATTGCGGCGTGCCTGGGCTGAAATATCACTGGATAATATCGCCGATAATTTCAATCTTATAAAATCAAAGTTGGACGATGATTGTTTAATAATGTCAGTCGTAAAGGCAGATGCTTACGGTCACGGTGTTGAAAAAATAGCGCCTTTTTTTGATAAGCTCGGCACTGATTGGTTTGCTGTATCAAATATCGAAGAAGCTATACAGCTTCGTCAGCTTGGCATTAAAAAGCCGGTGCTGATATTGGGATACACACCGCCCGAATGTGCTTGGGAGCTTCATCAGTACGATATTTCGCAAGCACTTATCAGTGCTGAATATGCCGCTCAACTTTCAAAATGCTGTATCGATGCTAATGTCAGCGTTAAAGTTCATATCAAAATAGACACCGGTATGTCCAGAGTTGGTTTCTATTATCATAGTGATGCAGACAGTGTGGATGAAATATATTCTTCCGCTACTCAAAAAGGGATTGTTGCAGAAGGCATCTTTACTCATTTTGCAACATCTGATTATTGCAATGACGAGCAAAGTGAACATACCGACCACCAGTTTGAGCTGTTTTGCAATGTTGTAACAAAGCTTGAAGCAGCAGGTCTGTCACTTAAAATAAAGCATTGTGCAAATTCTGCCGCAACGCTGACACGAAAAAAAATGCAGCTTTCGATGGTTCGCCCCGGTATAATTCTTTATGGACTTGAACCTTCCGAATATTTCAGAGATAAATACGGACTTAAAGCAGCAATGACCTTCAAAGCAGCAGTCAGCTGTGTTAAGGAAATCAACGCAGGTGACTGTGTGAGCTACGGCAGAACATTTTGTGCAGAGAGTGTAAGGAGGATCGCAACTGTCAGCGTAGGCTATGCAGATGGGTATCCCCGATATCTTTCAAATTGCGGAACTGTAACGATCAAAGGAAAGCCTGCATCTGTTATCGGCAAAGTGTGTATGGATCAGATGATGATAGATGTTACCGATATTCCCGATGTCAAGCAAGGTGACGAGGTGATACTGTTCGGTGCCGGCGGTATTACCGTAGAGGAATACGCAGACAAATACAATACTATAAACTATGAAGCGGTGTGCAGTATATCCAGCCGTGTAACAAGAGTATATAAGCAAAAAGATAAGCCTGACTCGCTTGTTAATTATATATTAAAACAGATTGATTAGGAGTGAAAGATATGAAGCTACAGCAATTTCACGAAGATCTTGAAACATTACATGTAAACTGTTTGCCCCCTCGCTCTTACTATATACCGTTTTCATCGGCAGCATCTGCCGTCGGCGGAAACCGTGAGCAATCCGAAAGAGTTATTATGCTTTCGGGAAGATGGTATTTTGATTACTTTAACTCACTTGCAGAGGTACCGCAGGATATCATAGATCAGGTACATTTAGCACCGACTGAGGACAACACTATTCCCGTACCTTCAAACTGGCAGATACACGGATACGACAGTCATCAATATACTAATTTTGAATATCCTATCCCCTACGATCCACCGTATGTACCAAGCAAAAACCCTGTAGGTGTGTATACCCGTGAGTTTGAGATCCCCGAAAGCAGTGAAAGCATGAAAAAATATATCTGCTTTGAGGGTGTTG
>JAFPAK010000165.1 GCA_017390825.1 Clostridia bacterium | reverse complement strand
GTCAATTTCATTGCTACGTCCTTATTACAATTCCAGGCTGTTTTCATTCAAAAGAAATTCCTCCACTTAATTATTTTGCCGCAAACGGCATATATATTAACTGTATTATAGCAGATACTCCAAGAAAAAACGAGGGGTTCAGTAATACAGTTAATATTTTTGCCACAAACGGAGGTTTTATGAATTGAAATTAATTTCTCTTCACATTACTGTATCTTGTTTTTAAGAATCTCTGCCAACAAAATCGGATTTGCCTTTCCGCCTGTTTTCGCCATTGCATTGCCCATAAGAGCTTCAAATGCTTTTTCTTTGCCTCGACGATATTCACTTATGAGTTTTTCACTCATTTTTATAACCTCATCAGCAACCGCCGTCAGCTGTTCACAGTCGTTGATCTGAGCAAGTTCTTCTTGTTCAACGACAATAGCAGGGTCAAAATCCGATTTCCACATTCTTTTCAGCAGTTTTTTTACAGTTGATGAGTTGATTACCTGTTCACCGAACAATGTAGCAAGTTTAGCCATATTTTCAGGTGCAATAGGACAAATGAATTCATCTTTGTTCATTCGCATTATGTCGGTTATAAAAATGTTTGCTACGATCTTATAATAAGTAGTATGTTTTACAACCTCTTCATAATATCTTGCCATATCGGGATCAGACAAAAGAGCATCACTGTCATAAGCCGAAAGACCAAAGTCTTTAATAAATTTACGCTTTTTCGTATCGGGTAATTCTCCGATCTGGCTTTTCAGTTTCAAAATATCTTCAGAAGTAAGTTCAATCGGCGGTAAATCGGGATCAGGGAAATAGCGATAATCATTTGCATTTTCTTTGGTTCGCATCGTGTATGTTTTTCCTGTTTCCTGGTCGAATTTTCTCGTTTCCTGAACAACTTTTCCGCCGGACTCAATCACCTCAACCTGCCGTCTGTATTCATATTCGATAGCCTGAACAACATAGTGGAATGAGTTGATGTTTTTCATTTCAGTACGGGTTCCAAATTCTTTTTGACCTTTTTTACGAACGGACAGGTTTACATCACAACGGAAAGAACCCTCATTCTTTTTGCAATCTGAAATCCCTGTGTAAAGAATGATTGCACGGAGCTTTTCAAGATACGCATTCGCCTCTTCCGGGGATCGAATATCAGGCTCGGAAACGATCTCAATAAGAGGTACGCCGCAACGGTTGCAGTCAATCATGGTGCCATACTTATCATCGTGTACAAGCTTGCCTGCATCTTCTTCAATATGAATTCGAGTGATTCCGATTTTCTTTGAACCTTCCGTTGTTTCAATCGTTATGTATCCGTTCTCACACAACGGAATGTCATACTGGCTTATCTGATAAGCTTTAGGCAAGTCGGGATAGAAATAATTCTTTCTGTCCTGCTTGGAATAGTTTGCGATAGTACAGTTTGTCGCCAATCCCGCCTTAACCGCATATTCAACAACCTTTCCGTTAAGAACCGGAAGAACACCCGGGAGTCCCATACACACGGGACAGGTTTGAGTGTTGGGAGCAGCACCATAGGCTGTGGAGCAGGAACAGAATATTTTTGTCTTGGTTTTAAGTTCTACATGAACCTCAAGACCAATAACCATTTCATAGTCTTTTATCATTTTCACGGTTTTACCCTCACTTTCCGGTACTCTCAAATGCAAAACCCGCACGGTACAACAATCCTTCGCTGAATGCGGGACCGATCAGCTGCATACCGACCGGCATACCTCCCTCACCGATACCACAAGGAAGCGTGAGTGCAGGAATGCCTGCAATGTTGACAGGGACACTGTACGCATCGCCCATATACATTTGCAATGAATCGCCTGTTTTTTCTCCGATTTTATATGCCACCGTCGGAGCGACGGGAGAAATGATAAAGTCACACTTTCCGAAGGCTTCGTCAAAATCCTTTCTCACAAGGCTTCTGACCTGCAAGGCTTTTTTATAATAGGCATCGTAGTAGCCGGATGAAAGCGCAAACGTTCCAAGCATAATACGTTTTTTAACTTCCGAGCCAAAGCCCTCGCTACGACTTTTCCTGTAAAGCTCGTCTATGTTGCTATAATCGTCACATCTGTAGCCATATCGAACACCATCAAACCTTGCAAGATTTGAGGAGGCCTCTGCAGAAGAGATAACATAGTAAGCAGACAAAGCGTAATCAATAGACGGCATAGAAACTGATACAAGTTCAGCCCCCAAAGCACGATAGGTATCTGTGGCCGCCAATACAGCCTTCCTTACATCGTCTGATATTCCTTCTCCAAAGAACTCTTCCGGAACACCTATTTTCATTCCCTTGACACCGTTCTTGATATCTGCGGTAAAATCATTATAAACACGCTTAACAGATGTAGCATCTCTTTTATCGTGGCCAACGATTGCGTTCAGTACAAGTGCATTATCGAGAACTGTGCTTGTAATCGGACCTATTTGATCAAGAGAGGAAGCAAATGCAACAAGTCCATATCGAGAAACGCTGCCATAAGTAGGTTTCATACCTACAACACCACAAAAAGAGGCTGGTTGACGAATGGAGCCGCCAGTATCTGATCCAAGAGTATACACGGCCTCCCTCGCCGCCACCGCCGCCGCCGAGCCTCCGGAGGAGCCACCCGGAACTCTGTCGGTATCCAAGGGGTTACGGCAAACCTTGAATGCCGAGTTTTCAGTTGTTGATCCCATTGCAAACTCGTCCATATTGAGTTTACCTAATATAACTGCTCCGGATTTTTCAAGTTTCTCTACCACGTGTGCACTGTAGGGCGGTATGTAACCGCCGAGCATTTTAGATGCACAGGTGGTTTTTATTCCTTTTGTGCACATATTGTCTTTGATACCGCAAGGAATGCCCGCAAGCGGAGAAATCTCACTATCAGAGCATCTTCCTTCATCAAAGGCTTTGGCGCTTTCAATTGCTCTATCTGCGGTTACTGTGATATATGCGCCAATGATTTTATCTTTTTTATCAATTTGTTCGAGATATGCCTGTGTCAGCTGCACGGAGGAATATTCCTTTTTGCGCAGAGCTTCGGCGTGCTCGAAGATTGTTCTCTCGGTTAATTCTGACATATAGGACACTCCTTTCAATCCTCAACAACACGAGGAACTACAATGTATCCACCGTGTTTTGTGGTAGCAGCAGCCAGTAGTTCTTCTGCCGTAAACTCATCTTCCACCACATCGTCGCGTAGAACGTTTTTCATAGGAACAATGTGTGCTGTTGCATCTACTCCTGTTGTAGGGGCGGCACTTAGCTTATCAGCAAATGCTATGATGCGTTCCAATTCTTCCTGAAGCCCGGCCATTTCTTCAGCAGAAAATTCGAGGCGAGCGAGCTTTGCAACCGCTTCGACATCTGTGGCGTGTTTCTTTGCGTTTTTCTTAAGTTTGTTACCGACACCGACCCCAATCGGATTATCAAGACCAAGAACATGAAGCTGTTCGGCATCTACCGGTTGAGGTGCTTCTGTCATCGGGCAGGATGCATCCTTTACCTTCGGGAAAGCGATAACATCACGGATTGAATCTGCACCTACCATTAGCATTACAAAACGATCAAGACCAAAAGCGAATCCACCGTGAGGCGGCGTACCATAGCGGAAGGCATTGACCATAAAACCGAAACGTTCTTCAATTTCCTCGTCGCTAAATCCTAAAGCCTCAAACATTACCTTCTGGATATCTTGTCTATGAATTCTTATGGAGCCCGAACCAAGCTCAATACCATTTAATACCACATCATACGCCTGTGCACGTACCTTACCCGGATCGGTCAGAAGATACTGCACGTCCTCGGGATACGGCATTGTAAAGGGATGGTGAGTGGATATCCATCGTTTTTCTTCTTCGGAATATTCAAACTGCGGAAAATCGGTAACAAAAAGGAAGGCATATTTGCTCTTATCCCGAAGTCCAAGCATATCAGCAACATCCAAACGGAGATTACCAAGTGTTTTGCGAACAGTATCTAATTTATCTGCACAGAAGAATACGAAATCGCCGGGAGCAGCATCCATTCGTGACAGGATTTTTTTCATTTCCTCTTCATCAAAATATTTGGTAAGAATGGAATATATCTCACCGTTAGGACGGTAGGCGATCCAAGCCATACCTTTTGCTCCGTATGAAATAGCATTCTTGGTAAGAGTTTCAATTTCCGTTCTTGAAAACCCGGCACAGCCTTTGGCGTTGATTGCACGTACAACTCCGCCATTGTCGCACACCTTCCTGAAAACCGTAAAGGAGCAACTGCTTGCAATATCTGTAAGGTCAACAATCGGTAAATCAAAGCGAATATCCGGTTTATCAGAACCGTATTTATCCATAGCTTCGGTCCAGGTAATACGGGGAAAATCATATCCGATTTCTTCACCTTTGCAGCATTTGAATATGTGCTTAAACAGGTTTTCGAGGTGTTCCCAGATATCCTCCTGCTCCACAAATGACATTTCCATATCTACCTGTGTAAATTCAGGCTGACGGTCTGCACGCAGATCTTCATCTCGGAAACACCGTGCAACCTGATAATACTTATCAATACCGCCAACCATCAAAAGTTGTTTGTATATTTGCGGTGATTGCGGCAACGCATAAAAACTGCCTTGATGAACACGTGACGGAACAAGATAATCCCGAGCTCCCTCCGGAGTAGATTTGCACAGGATAGGTGTTTCAACATAGATAAAGCCCTTACTGTCAAGGTAATCCTGTGTTGCTTTTTGAATAAGATGACGCATGCGCAGATTTTCAACCATCCCGCTACGCCGTATATCAAGGTATCTGTATCTGAGGCGAAGATCCTCACGAACATTATCGCCGTCGTCAATAGAGTACGGCAATCTTTCTGCCATTGATAACAGCTCGATTTTTTCTGTTGCAAGTTCTACAGTACCGGTTTCTATTTTATGGTTGACGGTGTCGAGGGATCTTTTTCTGATTTTTCCCTTTACACAAATAACTGATTGCATTCGCAATCTTTCGGTTAAATTAAATTCTTCTGCACTTACTTTTGCCGCATCAATAACGACCTGCAAAACGCCTTCGCGGTCACGAAGGTCTAAGAATATAACACCGCCCATATCGCGTTTTGTGATTACCCAGCCCGAGCATATCTGTTCTGTACCAATATGACACGGGCGGATAAGTCCACAATATTCTGTTCTTTTCATTTGGCATTTCCTCCTGCTTTTGAGAATTAAAAATTCTGTGTTTCTCTTCAATCGTTATGGGTGTCTAAAAACGGCAAAAAGGTAGCACCGCTTTTGTGCATTACCCGTAACGATATAAAACATCTGATTAAAGATGTTTCAGCATCCTACAGGGCGATTGCTGTACTCGCGGTGCCACCTGTATTTGTTCTCATTTTCCGAATCTCAAGCAAGACTCTGTCAACTGACGTGTGACGCTACGGCGCACCTACTAAGATTTCTCTTTTCAGATTGCAGCTCGAAAAGTGTTATTCGTGCAGGCTCGCCATACGGCTTCCACCGTCCCGTACTCGCTATGGGCGAGTGATCTGCATTACTTCTCTTTTCTCTAACGCTTTTGAGATATTCAGTTTTAGCCTTAGTCCCAGGTTGTCGTATTTTGAGCATATTCCGTTTTGCTCTTGTCCTCTCTGGAAAGGAAAGCCTTTTCGTAAAGAGGATCCGGCTTTTCAGTTTTAAGCAAAACATCCGGAGTTTGCTCCTTGAAATCAATCTGTGGAGCGAAATCATTTTCTTTTATTATTTTCATAACAGTAAGTTCCTTTTATATTTAGAATTTATTCTTTTATGAACTTTTGTATCAAAGGGTAAATATCTTTCTCACATTCACAATAAATTGTATTCCAATCTATGTTTTGGGAGATTCCATGTCTGCGCTGTATGTGGCCGCCAAGCAACAACACGCACAACATAGATTTTGCCGAAAGTTCCCAATGATTTCCGTTTTCATCTTTTCCTTCCAACCGAACATCCGCATCAACACCCTGAACAATCTTTGTAAATTCCTGTATATCGTTTGCGGTGGTAAGTTCAATCATATATTTCATATATCATCACCTACTCAACATCCTGAAGGGCGTCGTAGCCCTCTTCACCGGTACGAACCTTTACAACATTCTCAACATCGTAAACGAAGATCTTGCCGTCGCCGATATGTCCGGTATAAAGAACCTTTTTCGCCGTATCAATGACACTGCGGACAGGTACTTTGCTTACTACGATATCTACCTGAATTTTTGGGAGCAGGTTTGCTTCAACCTGAACGCCACGGTAATACTCGGGTTTGCCTTTTTGTGCGCCGCATCCTAGAACGTGGGAAACGGTCATACCGGTAATACCGATATCCATCATCGCAGCTTTCAATGCCTCAAAGCGAGACTCCTTACAAATAATCTCTACCTTGGTTAGCTTCGGTGTACCGTCATCAAAGGTCGGCATTTTCTTTACGGGAACGGCTTCTGCAACCGGAATATCGCCGGTAACAGCAACGGCTTCATCATAGCCATAGTTAAGGCTCTCAACTGCAGGTACGAAGTCTGCATAAGCACTGGGCAAACCATGCTCCGTACTATCAAGGCCCTTGATTTCTTCTTCCTTTGACACACGAAGTCCGACAGTCTTTTTAATAATGAAGAAGGTAAGTGTCATTGTGACAGCAGTCCAAGC
>JAFPAK010000164.1 GCA_017390825.1 Clostridia bacterium | reverse complement strand
GAAAGCAGAAAATGCAAACGGAATTTCAAAAATTATGTATGAACCTTCATCAGTAAACGGGGTTACATTTAATACATCGGATGTAGCAAATGATGATATGAGAATTTACATATGGGAAAATAATTTAGCTCCTGTTACTTATCCGTTTGTAAGATAAATTTAAACAGGGAAAGAAGGAGAGAAAATGAAAAAAATTCTAAGTGTTCTTTTGTGTTTGAGTATGCTTGTAAGCGTCTTTTGTGTATCGGCATCTGCTAAATCGCCTGTAAACATTTTTAATGTTACGGTTGAAGTACCGCAAGTCGGCAACAAACCCGATTACAACGCATATGTTCCCTCAACTGCCAGTACAAAGGTTGTTAATGTGGAATGGAAAGGCGAATTAGATGCAAACGGTTGCTTTAAAAGCGGCACGGAGTATACTGTTTATGTTACCGTGAAGCTCAAGGATGAACACAAGGACACCAAGTATATCAAGTATGTTAAGGACACTGTAAAGGTAAACGGCAACATTGCAAAGCTTAAAGATATTTCGGCAGACACCACACAAGCGGTTGTTTACTATACTTTCAAGACCGAGGAAGAAATTCCGCAGTTTTCTGAAGTGCCCGAAACTGTAACGCAACAATCCGATACAACTGTAGAAAATCCCGTAACCTCGGCGAATGTAATCAAAGAGGCACATATTACCATTACACCTCCTGAAATTGGTAAAGCACCTACACAGACCGGAACAGTTACCGGTGCATCGGGTGTTACAGTGGCGAAAATTCAATGGGATGGCGAATTCGACGAAGACGGCTTTTTTGCAGATCACAAGGACTATGTTGCCTATATCGTATTGAAGGCAGATGATTCGGCAGGCGTTTTCAACGCAAAAAATTCCGATAACACATTCACGGTGAACGGCGATCCGGTAATAATTCAGACAGAAGATTCCTCAAAAGACTCCAAAGCGGCTGTGATACAGTTTGTTGTACGAACCGAGCAAGTTAAAGGCTCATCAACCTACGGAAAAGCAACACCCGTAGAGATGATTTCCATTGAGAACCTGCGTGAACCGGTTGTGGGCGAAAAGCCCGACTACGGAGCTAAAACACCAAACAGTGCAAGTACCTATGTCACAAGCGTAAAATGGGAAGGCACTTTTGATGAAAACGGTTGTTTCAAATACGGTGAAACATATAAATTCATTGCCGATGTTGCTGTAAAGCCGAGCCTCAATATGTTTATTGATGACTGGTATAAATATAACTTTATGGTAAACGGTAAGCAGGCAGGATTTTCATATAAGGGTGAATCTGATACCGAAGGAACGATATATTTTACCTTTGCAAATGTGGGTATGCCTCATCAGAATCACTGCTTCTGTGGCGGAAATATTCTTCTTGGAGAACACAAAAGCCATTCAGCGCAGAGCTTTCAGCCTTGGGACGGTAAGAGTAAAATTTCATATACCGACAATAAAGCATTTGTGTATCTGACAGGAGATGTAAAAAGAAGCGAAACCTTAAATGTTCCCGGTAATAAAGAGCTTACAATCTGTCTTAATGGCTACAAAATTCAAAAAACAGCTATTGATGACCCACAGGGCAATCGTGTAATTAACATAAATTCAGGCGGCAAGCTCCGTCTTTGCGACTGCTCCGCAATGCAGACAGGTGTAATAACGGGTGGTTCAAACCAAATGGGCGGAGGTATCCATAACGGCGGTACTTTGGTTATGTACGGCGGAAAGCTTAGGAATAACAGTGCTGCCTATGGTGGCGGACTTTGGAACAACTACAATTTCTATATGTACGGCGGTGAAATCTGCTACAACGATGCTACCTACGGCGGCGGTCTCTGGAACGCAAACAGCGGTGATGCACAAATGATTATCTATGGCGGAAGAATATATCACAACGAAGCAACATATGGTGCAGGTGTATGGAATAATGATAACGGTAATATAGAAATGCAGGGCGGTGAAATTTCAGAAAATGTTGCCGGCAAATGCGGCGGTGGTGTATGGAATCAGGGTAAAAATTTCTATATGACAGGCGGAAACATAATTAGAAACTTTGCTCAGCACGGTGCAGGCGTGTGGACACAAAGCACCTTTACAATGACAGGCGGACTTATTAGTCTTAATGAAGCAATTGACCCTGGCTATGTAGGTCTTAACCTTACAACAGAGGCACAAGCTAACGGTGGCGGTGTATGGGTAAATGACAAGTCTATCTTCCAGATGAAGGGCGGCCAGATTTCACTCAATAAAGCAGACCTTGCCGGTGGCGGTGTGTATATGCAGTATGATTCGGAATTTGTAATGCAAGGCGGTACCATTGCAGGAAACAAAGCGCAGCTCGGCGGCGGTGTATATGTCCAGAGAGAAAATGCACCTGCAAGATTCCGTATGAGTGGCAACGCTGAAATAGTTGATAATCTTGGCGTTGTTGCAGGTGGTGGAATGTATATCAAGGGTATTTTTGAAACAACAGGCGGTACAGTTTCGAATAATTTCTCTGATTCGGAATTTTATGATATGGCAATCGATGCTGCCGGAGAAGTGCGTGAAGGCACGACACTTCCTACCGAATTTATTGATGTTGCGGCAGATGCATATTACTATCAGCCGGTTGTGTGGGCACTCGAAAAGCAGGTAACAAACGGTACGAGCGAAATAACCTTCTCGCCTGATGATAAGTGCAGTACAGCACAAATTCTTACGTTCCTTTGGCGTGCGGCAGGAAGCCCCATATTGAAAGAGAATGAAGTAATTAAATTTGCAGATGTAAGAGGAACGGATTATTTCTATATGGCTGCACAGTGGGCAAAGAAAAACGGAATGGTAGAACATTATGCACTTTATCCGAACAAGTCTTGTAATCGTATGATGTCGGTATATTATATCTGGTGTGCGGCAGGAAAACCTGCTTGCAGTGCATCTTTGAAATTCACCGACCTTAATAAGCCGGTACACGAAAACTATAAGGAAGCTATCGCCTGGGCAGTTGAACAAGGTATCACAAACGGAACATCAGATACAACCTTCAGCCCCGGAAGTACCTGTACCCGTGGTCAGATTGTGACTTTCCTTTGGAGAGCCGCACAAAAAGGCTTAATATAATTTAAGGGTAATTATTTACGAATGATTTTGGAGGAAAAATATTATGAAAAAGATTTTAGCACTTTTACTTATGGTGGTTATGTCAGTTACACTTCTTGCAGGTTGTGGTTCAGATCCCGTATAT
>JAFPAK010000163.1 GCA_017390825.1 Clostridia bacterium | reverse complement strand
GGAAACTTTTCACGGATTACACGGTCTTTCTTCTTTTTCTTGATGCCTTTGCCATAATCGGAAAGATTGTAAGGCTCCCGCATTACCAATTCATCAATCACTTCTCCGTCGTCCAACAGATAATCAATACTTACATTCAAAAGCTGCGCCAATGCTTTTAAATTATCTACATCGGGAAGTCCGTTGTTCGCTTCCCACTTTGCAACAGCAGATCGTGATATCGCCATCTTTTCCGCAAGCTGCTCTTGGGAGAGACCACATTGCTTTCTTGCTTCTTTGATTTTTTCGCCTAATGTCATTTTCGTTACCTCCGGTACAATTTATTATGTATTCATTTTACGCCGGAGGGCGTAAGTGAACAATAAACTACCTGTGACATCGCTGTTACTCTCCGTAACAATATTTGATTTGTTTGTACCATTTCATAAAAGCAGTGATATTTTCTTCGCTAACGTAATTCTGATCGTGTGTCAAAAGGTATAGCATATCTTAACATTTTTATTAGAGAGTGCGTTTGCTAAATCTTCTGCGTCTGCAAGTTCCCATTTTTTAATTTGCACTTTCATTTCTGACTCCTTATTCACCAGATAAACGGAATGAACCTGTAAGTAAAAGTTTCATCTATACGCTCTTCAAACAACTATTGTTTTTTCATCTGCTTCAGGAACAATAATACAGCTAACACGAGCAGTACGCCTGCATATCCAAGCACCCACCATAAATGTGGGAAAATATCTACAAAATTTCCTGCAAGAATTGCTCGCTCCATATCAACGGCATGAGCAAACGGAAGCAAATATGAGACGTTCTTAAACGCTCCTCCTACAAGGTCAAGATCAAACCAAATGCCTGACAACCAGGCTGAAAGGTTCGTAAGCAAAGCACCGCAAATTCCGCCAACCTGCTTATCATTCATTACGCTTCCGCAGAGGATCCCCAAGGCAATGTAGAGTATAGAAACGGGGATGATAGATATAACAGCATATATAATATTTATCGTAATATCAATTCCAAGAATGATTGCCGCAATATAACAAATAACACTTTGAGCAATTGCAATCGGAATAATAGGTAGCGTATAACCGAGTATGAAATCAACTGAAGTCAGCGGTGTAGTATATAAGCGTTGAAGTAACGAACTGCCTCTGTCTTTTGCAATAATAGTCGCTGAAAACAGTGTCATAAATGAAAGACCGAAGATTGTAATACCAGGAGTTAAATGTTGTATTTCAAATAGCTTTACAGGAATATTCGCCTGTATTGCACTAAGCAACAAAATCAATACAAGAGGAAAGCCAAGACCAAATGCCAAATTTAGAGGATCTCGAAGTATTTCTTTAGTATTTCTGCCTGCAAATGTCAGCATTCTCATTTTGCTACCCCCTTAACGATACGAACAAAAGCCTGTTCAAAATTATCTGTCCCCGCTGTTTCTTTGATTCTCTCAGCGGTATCACAGATAAGGAGTTTACCATCTTTCATAATAGCTATACGGTCAGACAGGGCTTCTGCTTCTTCCATATAGTGCGTTGTCAGAATAATCGTAACCTTCCCTTTGAGAGAACGGATCAAATCCCACAGATCACTTCGAGCAAGCACATCGAGCCCGAGCGTAGGCTCATCAAGGAATAAAATCTCCGGCTCGCTTATCAGTGCCATAGCGATGCTCAACCTACGTTGCCAACCGCCTGACAGTTTTCCTGCTTTTTTCTTGATAACAGATTCAAGTCCGAGCAATTCGGTCAGTTCTGCGATTTTTGTATTTTGTTTGTTCTTTGTAAAACCGTGAACACCGCACATTAACTCAAGGTTCTCTCGAACTGAAAGACCTGGCGCAACCGCAGTTTCCTGCGGAGAAACGGCTATAAGCGATTTCACGGCGGCAGTATCTTTACAAATGCTTTTTCCGTTAAGAAATGCATCTCCGCTTGTGGGCTGCGTAAGACAGGACAACATTTTTATAGTGGTTGTCTTGCCTGCACCGTTTACGCCGAGCAGAGAAAATAATTCGCCTTTGTGCACAGATAAACTAAGGTTATCCACCGCAACCACATCTTTATATTTTTTGGTTAAACCGTTGATTTTGATAGCATCCATAGTTTATCCCTCCGTATCATATTGCTTTTTCAAGCCTTGATATACATCCGTAAGCATTTTACTTATAAGTTCCCAATCAAAATTATAATATCCTGTTGCTATCATTGTTGCGATACCGTGAACATACGTCCACATTTCCAAATGGAACAGCTTCGCATCCGAACCTTCAAGGCCTGTGTTATTGTGAACAATAGTCTCCATTTTGTCGGTGAGTTCTGACCCTTCGGAAATTGCTTCATCTGATCGATCACACATATATAAAAGCTTAAACAATTCTTTTTCTTCTTTTGCAAATTGGATATAAGCCATACCATTCGCTTTGTATGTAGGGAACTCTCCACTTTCTACCTCTCTCTGCATATACTCTTGGCATAATATATCCGCTTTTTTTGCAACTGCAAGGCGTAGTTCGTCCATAGTTGCAAAGTTGGAGAAAACCGGTTGCGTAGAACAGTTTAACACAGAAGCAACCGTTCTTGCGTTAATTGCTTGTGCTCCGCTTTTTCGAACAATATCAACTGCGGCCTTTACAATATCTTCTTTTGTCACTTTAACTCTGGGCGGCATAATGCACCTCCATAATATAGTTGTTGTTATATATCGCTTGATATTTTATCACTTTAGCCATTAAATGTCAATTGGTTTTGCAAAAATATCAAAAATAGCGGCAGAGAGATGATATTCTCCCTGCCGCCGTGCTTCGGTTAGTTGTAAATTATATCGTGATTTACGATTTCTGTGGCTCTGCTGCGGATATTGGTCATCCGAGCAACCCACTCCATTTGATTGTCTGCTTTGAGTTGCTCGGTCACGCCCTCACGTTCAGCCATTTGTTTAACCAAATGGTTGAACATATCTTCGGCGTCACGGTTAAGCTGAAGAAGATAATCATACAGTGTATGTTCGCTTAGCATTTTGTTATAGAAAGATTTGCAATGTTTTTGAATATGATTCAAATGACGTTGACCCCATACGCCGATTGGCTCACGTTCAGGCTCATCCTCACCGGCGATGATATAGTAATCACCGCACAGTTCGTATTTGAGCCCAGTTCTTTCGTCTGCGATAAATCTCGCTAATTGTTCCATCATTATACCTCCT
>JAFPAK010000162.1 GCA_017390825.1 Clostridia bacterium | reverse complement strand
GTGAATGTGATATTTGCATTGGCTTCGGCGTAATCCTGGCCAACGGTACCCCCAAGCTTATCTGATATATATAACTCAAGTGCCTCAACATCAAGCATACCGTCTTTTTGAAGAATCTTTACATTTTCAAGCATCTTCAATCCGCTGCCATATTCAAGAAGATAATAATTCGAGGCGGCAATAGTATATGTCTTTGTCAAATCAAGCGGTTCATAAGTGCTGCTTTCTCTGTTGAACACTTCAATATCGTACACTTTATACTGACCTGAAACCCCTGCGAAATCTTCATACTCATCAAGCACAACAGTAGACGGAATACTTGTATTGAAGGAAAATGTCAGTCCGGAAAGATGAGGGAAAGCGCCGCCTTCACCTGGATAGTACATCATGGTCATTTCCAGCATATCTTTTATAGTCTGTCCGCTGATTTCAGCTAAAACTATCGTATTATTAAAGGGAAGAACATTAAGCAAATTATTAAAAGTAATATCACCTGCAGGGATATCGGATCTGAGGCTTCCGCCGTTTATGTATCCTATATCTGCATCCACGGCATTTCTGAATGCTTCCGCGCACAAATCACCGAGATTGGTTTCATTATTGCGCACCAAACGGTTTCCGTCTTTGTCTTTTATAATGAGATCAACTTCACTGAAAGCCACTTTACGCTCACCAAGCATCGAATATTCATCATATATCTGATCAATGTAAGCATCTACTACAGGATCAGTTGACTTATATTCCTCAGTCTTAATAAGCTCAGTTTCAAGCTTTTCTCCTGAAATTGTAAGTTTGCCGATGTACTCAAACTTTGTGCCCGTGGAGCTTAAAAGAACATCGTTACCGTCCTTGTCTTCTATTGTCTGACTTTCTATTACTGTATGTGAATGAGCATCAAGAACCGCGTCAAATCCACTTGTATTTTTTATAAGAGTTTCTACGTCCTCAAGGTCACCGTATATCTCATCTTCTGCGTATCCGATATGAGAAAGAGCGATGACATAATCTGCACCCTGAGCTTCTGCAGAATCAATACTCTCCTGTACAACATCATATAAATCTGTTGAATGAAAAGTATAAATGTAATTTCCGTTTTCATCCTTGAACTGAGCAGGAGCAGATGAAGAGATTGTAGACGGAGTGGTTATACCGATGTACGCAATGTCAACATCACCGTAAGAAACGATAGAATAGGGCTCGTAACATGCAGTATCCTCACCCACCTTCTGAAAATTACAGCAAACGGGCTTTGTATTCATCATCTCAACCAACTCATTAAGTCTGTCAAGCTTATAATCAAACTCATGATTTCCTAAAGTCACTGCATCATAGCCCACAAGATTCATCAGATTTATGATGTATTCACCTTTTGATACAACACCTAAGCTGTTACCCTGAATGAAGTCACCGCCTGAAACCACACCAACATGAGAATAACTTTCCTGCAACTCTTTTTTCATAGCGGCAAGCTTTGAATACCCTTCAACTATGCAGTGCACGTCGTTTTCATAAAGAATAACAATATTATTGCTGTTTACCGAAAATGCAGATATCGGCAGCATACTGATTATCAGCAATATACAAGTAATAAAAATAATAAGCTTCTTTTTCATTTCTATTATCACCTTTACTTATGTTAAATTTACAGAAATATTATACATACACTCTCTTACAAACCGCTTACAAATAAAAGAAGATTATAAAGATTTCCTCAAAAAAAGACACCCGATTTTTTCGGATGCCTTATTGTGAGAGATATTGATTCAGAAAAAGTTTAATCTGTTATCAGTTTTCTTTTTTACGCTTGATAAGTGACATAATGCACATACCAAGACCCATACCTGCAACACCGCTTATAGCCATTGCACCGTATGTAAACATACTGCCGATTACAGTGGGCACTGATGTTTCAGCTGACTTCTTGTTATTTGAGTTACCGAAAGCAACAAAAATATTTTCTGTGTTTTCGTTGTCATTGAATGAGTTAAGGTCATAGCAATTCTTTGTACCGAAGCCCGCAACGGGTGTGTACTTGCCGAAGTTGTCAGCTGAGTCGATGAAGTAGCCTGTTGAGGTCATACACTTACCTGCTTCAAAGCTCTTTGTGTAGTAGATTGCATTCCACTGCTTACCACTGTAACCGTTTGTATCACCGGGCTTTTCAGTGCCATCTGCACAAAGTGAATTAACAACAGTGTAGTTGATGAATCTGCTACCGTTTTCGGTTTCAACTGTGTCAACCATATTTGAGGGAATCTTAGTGTACTTTGGGTTATACTTGTCGACAATCTGCACAATTGAATAAACACTGAATGCGATCATTGCAAGACCTGCAGCAACACCGAGGGATGAAAATACTACTGTTGAGGTTGAAACCTGATACTTAGCATTTATAGCATCTATCTGACCCTGAAGCTTATCAATTCGTTGTGCGTAATTTTCAACTTTCATTACTGCGTTACTGTTGTTAAATTC
>JAFPAK010000161.1 GCA_017390825.1 Clostridia bacterium | reverse complement strand
TTTTCCCAAAAGCTACACGCTTGATAATTATATACGTCTCTTTACCGAAACGCAGCTTTTTTCCTATGGAAAATGGTTTTTAAATACGCTTATCGTAGCAGTATTTTCTTGCCTTATCACAACTGTGCTCACACTCTCGGTTGCCTACGCTATGTCACGGCTTCGATTCAGGCTTCGCAAATCCTATATGAATATTGCGTTGGTACTGGGAATGTTCCCGGCATTTATGTCTATGATAGCCGTATACTATGTTCTTAAAACGGTGGGACTTACACAAAGCCTTTTAGCTCTTGTGTTGGTGTATTCAGGCTCAGCAGGCTTATCTTTTTATGTGGCAAAAGGCTTTTTCGACACAGTCCCCCGTTCGCTTGACGAAGCGGCACGAATAGACGGTGCAAATGCGGCGCAGATCTTTTACAAGGTCACGCTGCCTCTGTCACAGCCAATGATAGTATATACCGCAATGACCGCATTTATGGCACCGTGGGCAGATTTTATCTTTGCACGTGTTATAATGGGTGATAACTACGACAAATATACTGTGGCAGTCGGACTTTACACCATGCTGAGCCGTGAGCTTATTGATAAATACTTTACACAGTTTGCCGCAGGCAGTGTGCTTATAGCTATACCGATAACGGTTCTGTTTATCGCTCTTCAGCGATTCTATGTAGAAGGTGTCACCGGCGGTGCAGTAAAGGGATAAAATAAGAATCATAACCGTCACCTCCTGACGGTTATGATTTCTCTATCACCAATCGTGCTCAAATATCAATTCCCGAACATTTTACATAAAAAAGTGTTGACAAATGACTTTCTTCAAAGTATAATGTTTTTTGTGACGTCAAAAAGGCATTGTTGCGCCTTTTCGGAGGTTTAGTATGATTCTTGATCTGCGTGAGATTTTTTCTGAAAAGAAAAAATCGCTCCAAGTAGAGCTGCAATTTGATATGTCCGATTTTGAGCAAGCAGGCATCCACCCGATAAAAAAACCGGTAAGGTTTGAGGGTGCAGTCAAAAACACAGCAGGCATTGTAAAGCTTATCGGTACCGCTTATTACGAGTACTCAGCACCTTGCGACCGCTGTGCCGAGCCTCACAGTGAGGATATGTCATGCGAGCTGGAGCATATCATCGTGCAGGAAATATCCAATGAGGATGATGAGGAATTCATTATCGCTGAAAACATGCAGCTGGATATTGACGAGCTTGTACGCACCGACATCGTTTTAAATCTTCCGTTTGTATTCCTCTGCCGTGAGGATTGCAAAGGAATTTGTGCCGGATGTGGTAAAATGCTGAATTACGAGAATTGTATCTGCGAAAAGGAAATTGATCCGCGGCTTGCTGTATTAGACGATTTCTTCAACTAATATATAGTAAAATTAAGGAGGTGCCTTAACAATGGCAGTACCGAAGAGAAGAGTTTCTTCAACAAGAAGAGACAAAAGACGTTCCAATGTTTGGAAGCTTTCTGCACCGACTCTTACAAAGTGCCCTAACTGCGGTGATCTTATCAGACCGCACAGACTTTGCAAAAATTGCGGATATTACAAAGGCAGACAGGTTGTAGCAGTTGACAACGACTAATCAAAAACAACCAATAAACGAAAGCGGGAGGACGGTTTTTTAACAAAAACGGCTTCCCTTTTGTTTTTATTATCGAACGGAGACATATATGGTAACCATTATCGGCATTGAGCCCGGATCACTTGCACAAAAGCATAAGATTAAAGCGGGAGATAAAATAATTTCTATTAATAATAATGAAATACGCGATGTGCTTGATTACCGTTTTTACTGCACCGACCGAAAGCTTATTATCGTTCTTGAAACGGCTGACGGAAAAAATCGCAAGGTGAAGATAAAGAAGGACGAGTATGATGATATTGGACTTGAATTCGAGACATATCTTATGGACAAGCAGCGTTCGTGTATGAATAAGTGCGTGTTCTGTTTTATCGATCAAATGCCCAAAGGTATGAGAGAGAGTCTTTATTTTAAAGATGACGACAGCCGCCTTTCATTCTTGTTCGGCAACTATATCACGCTTACCAATATTGGAGATGACGAAATCGACCGCATTATAAAAATGCACATTTCTCCTATCAACATTTCCGTTCACACCACCAACCCCGAGCTACGTTGCAAAATGATGAATAACCGGTTTGCAGGTGAAAAGCTGAAATATTTGAAAAGGCTTTCCGATGCAGGCATAAAAATCAACGCACAGCTTGTACTCTGCCCCACGCTTAACGACGGCAAGGAGCTTGAACGCTCATTAAACGATCTTGCAGAGCTTTATCCTTCTATTGAGAGCGTTGCGGCAGTACCGGTAGGACTTACAAAGTTCCGTGAGGGACTCTATCCGCTTCGACCTTTTACCAAAGAAGAGGCAGCTGCGGTAATTGATACTATTGAAAAAATCGGCGACCGCTTTTATAATGAGTATAAAGACAGAGTTTTTTATCCGTCTGATGAGTTTTTTGCACTTGCACAGCGTGAACTGCCGGATGAAGACTACTACGGTGCATTTTTGCAGCTTGAAAACGGTGTTGGAATGTCATCTTTGTTTCTCGCTGAATTCACCCGTGCGCTTGAAGATTGCCATGCAGAGCCTAAATACAGCAAGATGACAATAGCGACCGGCAAGGGTGCATATGAATTAATGAGCAAAGCGGTATCGCTTGCAAAGAGAAAATGGAGCGGACTTGATATCTCCGTTACTGCGGTGGAAAATAACTATTTTGGACCGCTTATCACCGCATCAGGACTTATCACCGGCACCGATTTAATAAAACATATCAACGCTCTTGATAATCCCGGCACGGTGCTTATTCCCTCTGCAATGCTGCGAAGAGAAAGAGATGTTTTTCTTGACGATTATAGTATAGAGGATATAGAAAAAGCAACCGGAGGCAAGGTATTCGTCACGGAATGTGACGGCGAAAGCACATTGCAGGCATTTTTACAATAAGGAGGAAAAATCTATGGCAAAACCGGTAGTTGCGGTAGTGGGCAGACCTAATGTAGGTAAATCCACTCTGTTTAATAAACTTATCGGCAAGCGTGTTTCAATAGTCGACGACACGCCCGGCGTTACCCGTGACCGAATTTTCGGTGACTGTGAATGGCGTGCAAAGAAATTCGTTTTGGTAGATACCGGCGGTATTGAGCCTAAAACCGATGATATCATTCTTTCGCAGATGCGTACTCAGGCAAATCTCGCTATTGATATGGCAGATGTTATAATATTTGTTACTGATATGAAAAGCGGTGTGGTTGCCTCTGATATGGAGGTTGCCGCTATGCTTCAGAAATGCGGCAAGCCGGTGGTTCTTTGCGTAAACAAGGTGGATAAGGTCGGTGAAGTGCCGCCCGAATTCTATGAATTCTACAACCTCGGTATCGGTGATCCGGTCGCTGTTTCCGGCGTACACGGTCACGGCACAGGTGACCTGCTTGATGAGGTGTACAAGTATCTTACCTTTGATGAAGACGATGAAGAAAATGAAAGCCTTATGATAAATGTTGCCGTTATCGGCAAGCCTAATGTAGGAAAATCCTCGCTTATCAACTGCATTTCCGGCGAAAACCGTACGATCGTTTCCGATATTTCGGGTACTACCCGTGATGCGGTGGACTTTTCTATCGAAAACAAATACGGCAGATTTAATTTTATCGACACCGCCGGCATCAGAAGGCGCAGCCGTGTTGACGATAAGATCGAAAAATACTCGGTGCTGCGTGCTGAAATGGCGGTAGACAGAGCAGATGTCTGCGTTATTATGATAGACGCAAAGGAGGGCTTCACCGAGCAGGACTCGAAGGTTGCTTCGCTTGCGCTTGACGGCGGCAAGGCGTGTATAATTGCTGTAAACAAGTGGGATGCCATTGAAAAAGACGGCAATACTATGGAGCAATACCGCAAGCGCCTTATGACCGACTTCTCATTTATGACATATGCGCCGATTATTTTTATATCAGCAAAATACGGCACAAGGATAGACCGCTTGTTTGAGCTTATCAAATACACCTATGAGCAGAATACAATGCGTATTTCAACAGGTATGCTCAACGATCTGCTTGCAGATGCGACTGCTCGTGTTCAACCTCCGTCTGACCGCGGCAAGCGTCTGAAAATATACTATATGACACAGGCATCGGTAAAGCCGCCCACATTCGTGTGCTTCTGTAATAAAGAGGAGCTGTTCCATTTTTCATACAGAAGATATCTTGAAAATCAAATACGGCAGACCTTCGGACTTGAAGGCACTCCGGTGCGTTTCATCATCAGAGAAAGAGGCGAAAAGAATTGAGCACACCATTAGCTATCATATTGACACTTTTTATATTCGCATTGCTGGGCTACCTACTCGGCAGTATCAACGCAGGTATAATTATAACCAAGCTCTTTATCAAGACTGATATCCGTGAACACGGATCAGGTAACGCAGGTATGACCAATGTGACCCGTGTTGCCGGCAAGCTGCCCGGTGCCATCACATTCATCTGGGACTTTTTAAAAGGAGTTGCCGCATCGGGTATTGCTAGATATGCCTGTACACCGCTTCTGACCTTGTTCCTCGGTGAAAATGCTGATACACTTCTTAATCCTGCATTTGCCGCAGGTATTGGTGCGCTTTTCTGCATAATAGGCCATATGTTCCCTGTATTTTTCGGTTTCAGAGGAGGCAAGGGCGTTGCAACCATAGCAGGCGCAGGTATGTTTGTTGATTGGCGTGTTGCTTGCCTTGCACTTGCGATATTCGGAATCTTAGTGCTTACAACAAAATATGTTTCACTTTCTTCTATTATCGCCGCAGGATCTGCGTGGATAACTCTGTTCTTATTTTATGATCAGAGTATTACATACACCTATTTCCCTTTCTTTCAGTCAAGAATTATCGTAACTCTTTTGATGCTTTGTATGTCGGCAGCCGTCGTATCAAAGCACAAAACTAACATTGTCCGACTGATACACGGCAACGAGCGCCGTATCGGGCAGAAGAAAAAGGATTGATCGCATTATGAGTAAAATATCTGTTCTTGGTTGCGGCGGATGGGGCACTGCCCTCTCAATGCTTTGTGCAGACAATGACCATGAGGTCGTTTTATGGGGTAAGTTCACCGATGAAGTAAATGCACTTAAAGCCACACGAACGACTCGATTGCTCGAAGGTGTCACAGTACCTTCTTCAATTAAAATAACCGATAATATAAATGATATAAAGAATTCGGATGTTGTTATTATTGCAACACCGTCTTTCGCCGTGCGTGAAACGGCACAGCTTATTGCTCCTATAATTGATCAAAATACCATTACCGTAAGTGTTGCCAAAGGCTTTGAAAAGGATACGTTAAATCGTTTTTCAACCGTTATATCTCAAGAAATCAGCGGCAGCGTTGTTGTACTTTCAGGTCCGTCGCACGCAGAAGAAGTCGCACGCAGAATTCCTACCTCAATAGTTGCCGCAAGCGATGATATGAAGGCTGCCGAGACTATCCAGCAGCTGCTTTCAAACGAGCGTTTCCGTATCTATACAAATTCTGATGTTATCGGCGTTGAGACCGGTGCGGCCTTGAAAAACATCATCGCTGTTGCCGCCGGAATATGCGACGGCTTAGGACTTGGTGACAACACAATAGCCGCCCTTGTTACAAGAGGTATTAACGAAATGTCAGCATTCGGCGTCAAAATGGGAGCCTTGCGTGAGACCTTTTCCGGACTTTCAGGACTTGGCGATCTGATAGTTACCTGCACCTCGCGCCACAGCCGTAATCGCCGTTTCGGCAAAGAAATCGGCGCAGGAATGGATGTTGCATCGGCACTCGCTAAGGTAGGCACAGTCGAAGGCTATTTTGCAACAGATGCAGCAAAGCGACTTTCTGACGGTCTTTGCGTTGAAATGCCTATCATCAATGAGTGTTACAGAGTACTTTACCTTGGCGGTGCGTGCAACGAAGCCATAAACAACCTTATGAACAGGTCGATGAAGCATGAATAAAACAAATGCTATGCGGCTTCTGGACGCAGCAAAAATAAATTACAGCGCGGTTGAATACGAGGTCGATGAAAACGATCTTTCAGGCATTCACATTGCAAATCAACTTGGTCAGGATAAGGAGTGCGTATTTAAAACGCTTGTTACAAGATCAAACAACGGTGTATACACTGTGTTTTGCATCCCCGTGGCAGAAGAACTTGATTTGAAAAAGTGTGCTGCTGTGAGCGGACATAAAAGTGTCGAGATGATAGCAGTAAAAGAACTTTTGCCTGTTACCGGCTATATCCGTGGCGGTTGCTCCCCTATCGGTATGAAGAAGCCGTTTGCAACATATATTGATGAAACTGCAATGCTTTTTGACAAGATCTTTGTAAGCGGTGGAAAACGCGGCACGCAGATATGTATATCTCCCGAAAACCTGATTGATTTTATCGGCGGAAAATATGCCGATCTTGTAAAATGAACAAGTAACTGTCTGTATTTGCAATGCAGGCAGTTTATTTATTTGCGTTTGTGCACAAAAATGTATAAATTTTGCAATATTACAATGCATTTTTGTGCATTTTTTGCTTGTTTTATTGTAAAATTTGTGATATACTTTTGATGGATAAATATTTTATAAAGGGGCGATAATTTCATGAGACGAGTTATATCCATCGTTTTGGCATTAGTTTTGGTACTTACGTTAGTACCGATGGCATTCGCATCTGCAGACAACACATGCGAAAAAGTTATTATCACATTTGATGATTCTAGTGAGAGATATGCCGTTGCTCACACATATGACTGGAACCACACGATCGGTACAGTTGACGGTATAGACAGCGGCAATGTTGCTTATATAACACTTGCTTCATCAAAAGGCAATTCACTCGGCATTAAGCTTCCTGCAGGTTGGAGAGCTTATGAGCCTACTGCTATTAAGTTCTGGTTTAAGGCTGACACAGCAGGCACATACAATGTAGGCTTTGGTTCTACATTCGGCACTTCAACTACAGATACTACCAACGCAGCACTCTGCTCACAGGGGCTTACAGTTGAAGGTACAAAAGAAGGCGCATACGTTGAAGTATCGCTTGACGGAATTGCTCTTTCAGACATAGTTTATATGGCTATCAAGGGTAACGGCACTATCTATATTGATAATATCACATTGGTATGCGATGCTTCTATGAAGAATGCCGCTTATAATTGGACAACATTGGTTGACTGGGAAGACGGCACAAGTGCAGCAGTAACATCAGCAAGTGCAGTAACTGTTTCTGCTTCTACAGACGTTGCTACCGGTACAGTTTCAACATCTGCCGCTTCTATATATGCTAAAACAAGCGGCTGGGACAGCCAGGAGAAAACCAACTATATAACAATTGAGCTTGACGCTGATAAGATAGCAAATGCTGACGACATCCGTATGTTTGTTAAGCAGGCAACAAGCAGCTCAAAGGATCACTTCGGCGTAGTTATCGACGACGTTACTTATTGGAGAAAGAATGTTATAAGTAATTATTGGCAGGCACTCTATGTTCTTGATGAGACCTTCACTTCACAGGCAGATTCAACTACCGTAACTATGACATCCGATGATGTTAAGAAGGTTACTGCTATTAAATTATCATTCAATCAGAACACAATGTACGGTACAGATATCACAGCTGATGATATCGAATATGCTGTATTCGGTTCTACACAAGGAAGCGACGAAACTCCAAATGAATCCGCAACAAATGAACCCACCGAGCCTACAACTGTGGTGCCTACAACTGTGGTGCCCACAACCGAGCCTACAACCAAGCCCGATGTGCCCAAGTTAGTTACTGTTGCAACTGACGAAAAAGCTTCTATCAGACTTAATGCTTTGACAGGCATCCGCTTCTACACAACAGTTGACAGCGCACAGCTTGCTGAATACGAAGCAGAAGGCTACACAGTTGAGATGGGTACACTTATCTCAACAAAAGAGCTTGTCGGAGATAGCGAGCTGAATCTCGATTTCACAGGTACAAAGGTCGATGTTGTATTTACATCCGATGAGTTCTATACAGAAGGCAATTTCACCGGTGTAGTCGGATCGGTAGTAAATATCAAAGATAGTAACATTGCAAAGGACTTTATCGGTCGAGGCTATGTTAAGCTCATAAAGGACGGTATTACAGAGGTCTTCTATTCAGAAACAGTTTCTGTTCGTTCGGCAAAAACTATTGCAACAGCTCTCAAGGCTGATGACAGTATATATTCAACACTCACAGATGCTCACAAAGAACTTGTTGACAAGTGGGCAGCTGTAGAATAATTTAAAGGAGTAATTTCGATGACTTATATCACACCTGAAGTTGAAATAGAAAAGTTCAGCGCACTTGATGTTGTTGCATCAAGCAGCGAAGTTCCTACATCAACAGTAGCACAGGGCAATGACCCCTATACACCGGATATCTGGTAAACAACGAAGC
>JAFPAK010000018.1 GCA_017390825.1 Clostridia bacterium | reverse complement strand
GCCATTAGATTGTATCCTTTACTTTAATAATATTATATTCCTGCTTTAGGATGAAAGCGTTTATAGCTGCTTTCGTGCATTTCTTTAACAATCTGCGTATAAACCTGTGTCGAAGATATACCGGAGTGACCGAGCATATCTTTAATATCTTTGATGCCTGCACCGTTTTCAAGAAGGTGAGCAGCAAATGAATGACGGATAGTATGCGGAGTAATAGTTTTTTTGATCTGAGCTTCCTCCGCATAGCCTTTAATTATTTTCCACATTCCCTGACGGGTAAGTCGGTCACCGTTTAAATTAAGGAACAACGACTTCTCTGCCTTATCCGTAGCAATAACAGGACGCACTCTTGAAAGGTAATCCTCAACGGCTTTAACTGCTGCACGGTAGACAGGTATGATACGATCTGATTTTTCAGAACGGCAGTGAATGATGCTTACTTGCAAATTAATATCTTCTATATTAAGGTCAATAAGCTCTGTAACACGAAGTCCTGTTGCATACATCAATTCAAGCATTGCTTTATCACGGCACCCACGAAGTGTTGTAATGTCAGGTTGCGCAATAAGAGAATCAATTTCTTTTTGAGTGAGTATTTCGGGGAGCTTTTTTTCCGCCTTTTTCAGAGCAATACCTTTTGTTGGATTGGACTCAACTGCACCTATATATACAAGATACTGATAAAATGAACGGACAGACGCAAGCGAACGCACCAAGGTTGAGCTAGTTTTACCCTGTCTTTCAAGCTGCTGCAAAAATTTTTCTATCAGCTTTTTATCGGCATTCTCGGGCTTTTGAGATGAAATATCCAAAAAAGCCAAATACGCACGAATATCTCTTGAATATGATTCAAGAGTATTTTTCGATGAGTTTTTGGCGGTTTTGAGATATTCACAAAAACCGTTGATATAGTCTGTCATTTTAAACATTCCCCTAAATAATTTTATATTTCAAACATTCCTAAAAATGCAAAAGACATTGCTGATGTGATAAGTGAAAACAATAAAGATAATATCGAATATATTAAAAAATGTATATTGTATGACTTAAACAAAGACATATATGACTTATCAATGTTCTCAGAAAAAAACAAGCTGAAATACGATCGTGAAAGTTTAAAGGATTTGCAACAGCATAATAAAATAACTACTGTTGATGATAAAAACTCCGGTAAAAGAACAAGGGCAAATAAACCTATACCGTACAGTGAATGAACACAATAAAGATATCCGGAAATCAGACCGATACCAAATCCTCTGCAAAAAGGTACAATTGGAACTATAAACTGTCCTTGAATACCAAGCCCTAAAACATAACACAGTAAAATGATTGAAAAAACCGAAGCCAAAGTCCAAAATAAATGTATGTAATAAGGCTGCCCGCTTCTGGTGCTAATAAAGTTTTTAAACAAAGAGGCTATTCCGTAATAATTATCGTCACCACAAAGCTTTATTGAAAAAACACCTGCAAGCAAACCCAAAACAAGCACAGCTGTAAAAGTAATCAACAAACTGTTACGCTTGAAATTATCTTTAGTTGCATTGCATTTTAAAACAAGAAATCCGTCTTTCATAATAATTATCCTCACAAATATTATTGTTGATAATTACTATGCAGAAAATGGACAACTTATTACTTACCCAGCTCGTCAGCTCGATCCTTACATGCTTTGATTGCTGCTCTTACGGCGTCGTCAAAATTATTTCTGTTCATACTCTGCAAAGCAGCGTATGTAGTGCCGTTAGGCGAAGTGACCATATCAATAAGCTCATCCGCACTTTTACCGCTGTCCCGAAGCATAATTGCACTGCCGATAAGTGTTTGATACATAAGCTGACAAGCAGAATCATAGTTAAGACCAAGCTCAACCGCTTCGTTAATTATATCTCTGGCAAATCTAAAAACATAAGCAGGGCCACTACCTGATACGGCAGTAACAGCGTTGATCTCTTCTTCTTTGCATCTTACTGCAACACCGAGCGAAGAATAGATGTTATTTACAAATTCAAACTGCTCATCACTAACAGCGTCGTCACAAGCAATACCGCTTGCACCGCAAGAAAGCATAAGAGGTGTGTTGGGCATAACTCTGACAATACCACAATCAGTTTTCAAAACATTTTTAATAGTTGAAATAGTAGTACCTGCAACATTGCTGACAACACATTTATCCGATGCAATATTTCCTGCAATCTCTGATAGAACAGACAGAACTATCTGTGGCTTGACGCACAGAAAAATGTAATCAGAATTCTGACATAACTCAATATTAGAAGAACAAAGTATCGCACCGCCATCAATATATTTTCTAACAGCTTCAGCACGAGGTGCATATAGATACAAATCAGCGGCATTTGCAATACCGCTGCTCAATATACCGTTAATAATGGCACCGGCTATCTTTCCGCCGGCGCCAATAAAACCAATACGCATT
>JAFPAK010000160.1 GCA_017390825.1 Clostridia bacterium | reverse complement strand
CAATTGGAAAACTTATGGCGGTACAGAAACAACCGTGAACGGTGTTTACTCAATTCTTGATACCGCAGAAATAACTACGTGGTATCGTCCCGACATAAAAGCAAACTGCCGCTTATTAAGAGAAGATGGCACGGTTTACGAAATCATATCAGAGCCGGAAAACACAGATTTGAATAACAGATTTTGTGTTTTTAAGGTGCAAAGAGTAAAAGGCGGTGCGTGATATGGCTAAAAATAAAATGTCTATCAATTTTGACGGGTACAAAGAGTTAAAAGAAAAGCTTGACAGCATAGGCGGCGAGTCAACAAAAAGAGCTGTCGAGGGTGCATTAAAAGCCTCTCAACAGCTTATTGCACGTCAGGCAAATGAGGCGATGCTATCGCACGAACGCACAGGCACCACACGAAAATCAATAGTCAAAGATGGTGCTGTTGTGTGGGAAGGCGATACCGCCTCAATCAACATAGGTTTTGATTTAGAAAATGGCGGCTTGCCGTCAGTGTTTTTGATGTATGGCACAACAGTTCATGGTCAACCACACGTCAAGCCGGATCGAAATTTATATAATGCCGTTTACGGCTCACAAACAAAAAAAGAGATCAAAAAAATACAAGAAGAAGTGTTTAATAAAATCATCAGGAGGTCATCAAAATGAAACAGACTCTGATAGAACTTTTAAGAGACTTAGGCTACCCCGTCTTTCTGCAAGGTTCGCTCAATCCGTCTGAGCCTTATCCTGACAGTTTTTTTACTTTTTGGAATTTTAACAATAACGATACTGCTTTTTATGACAACGACACGCACAGAGCGGTGTGGGGCTTTTGGGTATATTTTTACTCGATAAGTCCTGCACTCGTTGAGAGCGTACTGGAGCAGGCACGGCAGATATTAAAAAATAACGGTTTTATACTACAAGGCAAAGCGACCGATATAAGTGTAGATCGTCCTACACATACGGGAGCTATGTTCACGACTTATAAATTTGAATAGGAGTGATTAACACATGTCATACGATAACACTAAAACAGTTGAATTTAGAGGCTGTGACAATCTTGTGATCGCCAAAATCACGCAGGATGCAGCCGGAGCAGCTTATACAACAGGCGCAGTTTCTGTTCTTGCGCCTGTTGCAGAAATTTCAAAAACTGTTGAAAACTCGAGCGAGACACATTACTACGATAACGTAGGTGCGATCATAATCAGAGCCGAGGGCAGCGATGAAATCACACTTACCGTTCCAGCACTCCCACTTACGACACTGGCACTAATCACGGGTAAGAAAATAGATGAAACAACAGGCGCATTTATAGACGGAGAATCCGAGGAAACCTATTTTGCTGTAGGCTACAGGCTCAGACTTACAGACGGCACATATCGATATGTATGGCGGTTGAAAGGTAGTTTTTCTATCCCAGACGAAACATCGAGCACCGAAAATGACGGTACAGATACAAATAATCAGGAGATTACTTTTACAGGCGTAAAGACGATTACGCAGTTTGCAAACGGCGGCAGGGCTAAAGCCGTTGTAATTGATGAGCGTGACGGTAAATGTGATTTGACGAACTTCTTTACTACTGTTCAAACGCCCGACACGATTGCAGCTCTTGCAGCGTCAACAATTACGGATCTCAGCGTATCACCGTCAACTGCTACTGTTGCAGCAGGCAGTACAACAACAGTGACAGCAACAACTACACCGAGCGGAGCTGGAGTAGTGTGGGCGTCAAGTAACGGACGTGTAGCGACAGTTGCAGGCGGTGTTGTTACAGGTATGGCAGCAGGCATAACAATTATTACTGCAACGGCAGGAACAAGATCCGCAAGCTGTACGGTTACAGTTACAGCCGAGTAAGGACGGTGTAAGTTATGACTTTAGAACTTAACATTTATGATGGCGCAAAGATCGTAAAAACTTACACCGCTGATACTATTGACTGTTCTTTCGGAGTTGTTGAGGACATTTTAAATGCCCTCAACTTTGAGAGCATAAAAACCGGAAACAAGTTTGAACTTGCAGCTATGGTGATAAAATGTATGGATCAGCTTAAACCTTTTCTTAAAGAAATTTTTGTCGGCGTGACCGATGAGGAACTCCGCAAGGCTAAAATGTCAAATATTATTGATATTTTCAAAAACCTTTATTATTTTGCGAATGTTGAACTTGGAAAGGTAACAACAGACGAAAAAAACTAACTTCGGGTGAAACAACGCCCGAAACATTGTATCAGGTTCTTTTTGATTTGAACACAAGCCTGTGTGATCGCTTTGTCGCATTAGATCCTTTCAAGGTGCGAAAAGAGCGATTTCATGAGGTTCTGTTGGTTTTTTCCAGAACTGTAGAGCAAACAAAAAGAACAAAAAAAGATAAAACAAAAACAAAGGACGGTGTAATACGCCGTCCTGCAAAAAATGACGATTGGTGGTAGGTGGTTAAATGCCAACCGAAAATTATACGACAAAATTTAAGGTTGACATCTCCGACCTTAAAAATAACATAAAAACGGCAAATGCCCAGATCAAGACCTACGCCGCAGAAATAAAAAACGCAAGTGCGGGGATGAAAAAAGGCGAGGAAACAGCAGACAGCCTCACCAAAAAAATAAACGCACAACAAAAAATTGTTGAAACCGAAAAATCAAAACTGCAAGCACTACAAGAACAGTTGCATCGATATAATGCCAAAGT
>JAFPAK010000159.1 GCA_017390825.1 Clostridia bacterium | reverse complement strand
TCAGAATTTTATACCCGTAACAGACGATTCCGGCTCTTTTATTGGCATTGTTACAATAAAAAAGATAATAGATTATCTGGCTAAAAAGGTAAAATAAAAAACAGACTTCATTACGAAGTCTGTTTTTTACATAGATCTTATTCTACTGTTGTTGTTTCAACAGCGGGTGCAGGCTGATCCTTTGCACAAAGAAGAAGGATACCGCCGATAAGGCTTACGAAGATAAGTGTTACTACCTTCCAGCCTGTTGTTAACTGATCGTTCTTCATCTTAACGAGTACGATGATACCGAAAACAAGAGGGAGTACCCACCATAATCCGCAGATCATACCAATTATGATAAATACTTTTGCTGCAGTTTTCATTTTTAATACTTCCTTTCTCTTTAATAAAATGTCATTTCTTGCGAATTGACTTTATCTCATTATATTACATATTTCGTGTTGTGTCAACATATTTTCCAGTATGGTAACAGATTAACTTCACACATAATTTACGCTATAATATTGTTAAAATAAACAACTCAAATTCTTACAAGGAGGTATTATTATGCCAAGATCAGGCGGAGAATCACACGGAGGTGGAGGATTCCACGGCGGTCCTCGTCCCCACTATGGGTGACGGATGGCATCACAGACCGCACTATTACGGAAGCGGTGGTATTTTAGGAATATTCCTCGTTCCTGTTATTTTGATAATTGTTGCTGCAACGGTAGTAATTTCTTCTGTATCCAATCAAATCCATATAATGCAGACGGTATATGCAGCGAAAATGCGCTGGACTATGTGATGGAAGATTATATGGTGATTGCAAATTACATCAGCGAAAACGCAATCTTCAAGACGATTCTCAATGAGCATAAAAAAAGAATGACAACCAAAAGATAAATAAACATTATTGTAAAACGAAATATACACAAATAGAATACTTTAAAATTTAAAGCCGTTACATAGAACATCGTTGGAAGCAAGAGCAAAGCTTCACCGATTCCTGATGTCTGTATAACGGCTCTTTTTTGTCAATTACAGACTGCAAAGGCTATCCATGAACCCAACATCGCCTATAACGAATATAGTATAACGGGATAGATTTCGCTGTGCTGATACACAGGAGTGATACAACTCGCTGCAAGGCGAAAAACTGCCCAAGTGTACGCACACTTAGGCAGTCAGATACAGCTATTGCTATGCTCTAGTATATTTTCCAATATGTCGAAGCACCGAAACGATAGGATATATCAGCATACCGCAGAAGAAATTGCTGACACCGTGTATAAAATCAAACGGAAGTCCTGCAATTATCCACGCTACCATCCCTTTGAAGTTAAGACCAAAAAGCAATGCTTGTGCAGGTGCATATATTGTGCCGTAAAGAAATCCGTGCAAAGCACATACACACATATACACTATCGCTTCAGCCTTGGCAGGTATTTTCTTCGGCAAAAGCAAGCTAATTGCCCAAAGTACATGCCATATATATAAATATGGTATCCACCAGGTAGCAAAACCTGCTGCAAAGCCGGAAATGGCTATATATACAGTAAGCGGATACAGCGCTTTTGCTCTGTAAACTACCGTTATTGCAACGATAAACACTCCCGTAATATGTATGTTCGGAAGAAACGACATAACGACCTGCGTAACATACATCATAGAGCCAAGAACAGCAAATACCGTAAGTTCTTTTACAGTTGGCTTCACTTTTTACTCGACCTTAAAGGAATATGTAGCCCCTGCTGTAATTTCAGTAGCATCAACGCCGGCAGTAGCATACTCTCCGTTTTGATAAAACGCCCAATACTTGCCGTCTGTATCATAATCCACGGTAATACCGTTTACCGTTTTAACATACAGACCATACGGGCCATCCTCACCTGCAATGAGATCAAGCTCCAGCAACGCATCACCAACAGTGGTCTTATTGGTATGTATCTCAAAAGAAGTTTCTTTTCCGTCAGAATCGGTGACAGTAAAGGTAAACTCGGTCGCACCATCACCGAGTACGGTTTCAGTGCTTTGTGATACAGCAGTGGTAGATACCGCTGTGGTCGATACCGCATTGGAATCGTTGGTGGTATTGCCGTTACATCCGGTCGTAAGCAGTGCCATAGCCGCAATAAGCACGATACAAACGATGAGCGACAACTTATTTTTAAATTGTGTCTTTTGCATAGTTTGCATTCTCCTTAATAATAATATAAATTTCCTCCAAAACCGGCTGCCGCAGTTATAAACGGAAGGCTTGTCAAACGGATATTTCGACTTGGTGCTTATCCTTCCGCCTTCTCAAGAATTCGATCTCAATGACTTGTCCCCGATTTGCGGCATCGGGTAAGAAGGATAATTTTTTGTTTGCACCTCACGGCGACGGGCTCGTACAGGATTTTCACCTGTTTCCCCGAAATGACAACGGTATTATATCACATCCGACAACAAAAGTAAAGCAATCACAACTTAATTTAACCTTTACTAATAACTGAAAAGAAACATACTATATGGCTGAGAACACACTTGTATGCATTATCCACTTCAGGATTCGGTATATCATCTCTTGCACCGAATTGTTCTCTGAACACACGATTCATCTTTCTCTTAAAACTATCAATTGTAACTGAATATTAATAAAAATGCCGCCATTTGGGAGTCATCCTCCTAAATAGCGACATGACATTTTATATAGATTTTATATATAAGCAACAGTATATGTAGGAACGGTTATTTTACCGTCAACACTGAATTCATAAAAAGCAAATTGACGAGCTTCCTTATTAAAAATTTAGTAAAGAATAAACTTATCTTTATAACGCTTTTATATATAAACACATTTTTGCACAAAAGATATTTTAGTTATAACAATACAGAATAGATTTCTTCTCCCCCGTTTACAAATACCTCTAAAATATATTCGTCATGCAGGATCTTCAGATCCCTGATTTTTCCGTTATACACGACCGGTTCACGACCGGTACGCTCTATAATAAATCCATTGTCTGTCATCTTTACAGCGGGATCGCTATCCTTTAAAAGATGCTGACATTCTTCTACGGGATAGCCGTAAACCTTTCCGTTGATCAGCTTTAGCTCACGCGGAACAGACATACATCCAACATCCTTTGAGGCATACCCTTGGTATTTCCATCCCGGCATCCAAGATATCAGGATGTTTCTGCCCTTATTATCCAAAAACACCTGACCTGCATACTGATCAGGTCCCTTATCCACATCGCCGATCACCTCAGGTGTGAACTTGCCGTCTTTAAAGCTTCCGTACATTACCGAAAAATAATGATAATCAAATTTATCTACCGATGCTGTAAGAAGGAACTTATCTTTTGCAGGCATAAATGAGGGACATTCTGCATACTTTGCATCATTCCACTCACTCATAATACCTTGATATTTCCAATCAAACAGATCATCACTTTCGTAAATAAGCAGCCGTGCTGATTTCTTTTCGGGAACACCGGTAGCCATTACACAGTAATATTTACCGTCGATATAAGTAACCGCAGGATCACGAAAATCGGGCCCTCCGTCCTCCGGGAAATGCGCTATTATGGGATTATTTTGGTATTTTTCAAAATGTATTCCGTCTGTGGAATAAGCAACGCTGACCGATTCGATGCGGCGGTCGGCTCCTTCCGGTGTATGAAGGGATGCATAAAACAAATACAATACACCGTCTTTTACAATAGCCGTACCTGACCAGCAGCCCTCATTATCGTAAGGCATATCGGGATAGAGTGCTACGGGAAGCTCCTCCCACGTCAAAAAATCCTTTGTTCTTGCATGACCCCAGTGCATAGGCTCCTTCCACGGTGTTTCATAATCCGGCGCATGCTGATAAAAAACATGATAATAACCTTTGAAACAAACCAATCCGTTTGGATCGTTTATCCAACCCTTTTGAGGTCTGTAATGATATTTAAGTTTTTCAGAATAATCCATATTGTTGTATCCTTTGAATTGTGTAATATGATCTTTTATTCAATATTCAACCGGCGCACCTGCTCTGTTACAGGTGCGCCGACAGACTGCTTTTGTTTTACTGTTTTGTTAGCTTATAACTAACATCGTTTTCAATTAATGTGTAACCCTTTTTCTGAGCTGTTGCAGCTATACCGGCGGTATCAAAGCCCGAACCTTTCGGAACATAAATATACTGCGGTACTTTATCGGGATTTATACTGTAGTATTCCTCAAGGCGGCGCAGCGCAGTTTCATTTTCACCGGATATCCACGCAGAGAAAGAACCGTAAGGCATATCGTCTACCATAAGATAACAATATGTATTAGAGGTAAGCATAAGTATATTTCCGTTTTCCACGGTTTCATAATACTCAAGATCGGAACTGAATCTCTCATACTCGTTATAATTAACCGCAGTTGTATAAATGCCCCTTGCCGGTCCGCTGCTGATACGGTAAGTCAGGGTATCGGGCGATCCGTCCCAGAAGCAATGATTGGCCTTGGCATCTATTTGCATAAAGCCCAACACACTTATTGCAAGTGCAGCAGTAACAATACTTCCCCTACGCAACCAATCACCATATGCCACCTCGTCAGGACGCTGTTTCATCTCCTTAAACAGCTGAGCAAGGAACACAAAGCTTGCGGTATTGGTAGCCGCACACGCCATCGAAATTACATAGAAATACTGATTCGACCCCATCGTAACAGCGAAGGAATAAAGTATGCCGCCGATGAACACACTGCAAAATAGTGATTTTGGCTTATTTTCGCAAAGTATATATGCTGTGAGACCGACAAATACCATCGGCATCATAATTGCATTGTAATATGCGTAAATAAGATTCGGATAGAACATTACATAGCATACCAGCGTGAACATACAGCTTATTATAAGATAAAAAGCACGGTGATTTTTCCGATTACGGTCAATAAGCATTACAACAAGCATTGCAATATAACTATAAAGCACAAGCTTGAACTGCGGATGACAATTGAGTATACCGTTGAAATATCCTCTAAGCTTATTTGATATTCCGATCTGGGGATGTTCAGGATCGGTCAGCATTTTAGGCAGATTTTCAAATATTGCTCCGATGCCGCAGGTGCAAAGAATGTATATCATAAATACTACCGCTAGTATTAATATACCTGCTGAAAACCATATACATTTCGATAAAGAGAACATATCCTGTGAGAGCGCTAACTTCTCGATATTTCTATTTCTTAACACAAACCGTACAGCAACACATAACAGATACAGTACATATGCCGCCGCAAGATATGGGCAACAAAGTACTGCTGCAGCAAAGCAAATTCCGCCGAATACAAAGTGAAGCTTTTTCTGTGATGTGGCAAGTAAAATCCCCGCCAACAAAGTAAAATCAAGCGCCATTGTATTATAGCTTACTGCCATGATATCATACGGTGTATAAATGAAATACAGTACCGCTGCAACAGCCGCCAAAGCGCCGTATTTCTTTGTACGGATATATAGGAATATCGCTACAAGTGCGTGCAACACCACATACAAATATCTTGCTGCGAGTATTATTCCGTCGGTGGAACCGACTATCATACGGTATAGCCATACAAAAGGCATTGTAATAAAACCTGAAAGCTGTGACAGATGCCACTCATCGGCAAAAAGCATATCACCAAGCGAAAGTCTGTGCGGCACGGTAAGATAGAAGGATTCATCATCACCGCCGAAACCGTAATAGGCTTTCCAAAAAGCAAATACACCTGCTAAAGCAATTACCAGTATAAAGCATATATCCATAAGCGTTGCACCGTCTTGCTCTTTGAGCATACGAATAAGTGCAACCGCTTTTTTAACCAGGAATTTCAGCAGCATTTCAACAAAATGCAGCGCTATGGATAGCAGCACAGAACATATAAATACGCTGACTACCATTGGTACGAACCAATATAGTCTGTCGGTCATAACAGCTATCTTTTTATTAAGGAAAGGATAAAGATATGAATCAAAAATAAATGATACCAGATAAATACTAAGACACAGATCAGACAGCTTCCACAGCACAAACTTGGTTGATCGAGTCATTTTCTCGCCCTTGATACGGCGGAGCAGATCAAACAGCAGTACTGAGGTAACATACGGCTGAAAGCCGTACCAATAAGCATATAGCCCTGTTTTGAAGCCTGTGCCGTAACTACGCCAGAAGTTAAAAATGCTGAAAGCAAGCGTCGTCAGTACAAGCAAAATTGCAACGGTACGGGTTTTAAATCTTAATCCGTACTCACGCAAATAACAGCCCGTGAAATAGTATGTAACTGGATAGAAGCCTATCCACCATGCAGGAACTACCTTGGTAAATTCATCTGACGAAGTGGGATTTCCCCACCATGATGGTGTATCCAACTTGAAAATATTAAGTAGTGTGGGCAGAACCGTAAGCACGATCATAACTAGAACAAGTATTTGCTTGTTACGCTCCGTTTCAAGCTTATTATACAGAATATTGAGAAACGGTATCAGCAAAAACAGACCGATATACATTTCTATATACCAGGCATATTGTGCTGCTGAAAAATTCAGAAAATCGTATACTACTTTTTTAAAATCATACACCGTATGAAGATGTACCGCACGATATATGATACACGCAGCCCCTGCAAGCAGGTATGTAACAAGTGTTTTTGATATTCCGAAAAAATACTTCTTGTTAAGCTGCTTGTTACACATAAGATACCCGCTAAGCAGCATAAACATCGGAACACATGCAGAAAAGAACGTGCGCATAACACACATTACAAACATTTCAGGTCCCTTCATCGGTTCGCTGTAAAAGCCGTTATAAAGGAAAAAATGAACCGATATTACAAGAAGCACCGATACGATCCTCGTTATATCCATTGCCGGATTACGGCGGTCGAGTTTTTTTAGATTCACAATTTCACCCCTCCTATGTTATAGTATCATAATTAAAAACAGTTTTCAAGAGCATTATTTCCGCACCGATTTAACACAGCCGTGATACGAATTGTATTTTCAATCAGGAATTGCATCTTTCTTTGATACTACATATGCGCTGACCTGTGAAGCGTACTGCAAGCACTCATCAATACCACATTTATTTAAGTACCGAACAAAGAACGCCGCCGAAAAGCTATCACCGGCTCCCACAGTCGATACGACCTTCGTTTTAACTGCATCGCACCTGAAACACTTGTTGTTATTCAAATCATAAGCAACAGAACCGTTTACACCGCAAGTAACGATAATTATTTTAATTTGGCTGAATTTTTCCGAGATCATTTTAACTGCCGTCTCTATATCATATTCACATATTTCAAATACTTCATTCATTATATAAGGCAATTCTTCATCGCTTATTTTTAAAACAGTAGCATTATTAAGTCCAATAAGGATGCTTTCTTTGTCACAAAAAGGCCGGCGTACATTTATATCCACGAATATTTCAGATAATGAACCTGAATTGATAATTCTTCTGACAGTTTCCCTATTATAAGTATTTCTCAACGCCAATGTACCGAAATAAAAACCATCAAAGCAGACATTTTCTATATCCTCATTAAATGGGATATTGTCATATGCAGTATTCTGTGCCAGCTCGTATTGCGGAACACCGTATTCATTTAGAGTAACATTACAAACACCGGTACTGTATTTTTCAGAACAATGTATGTATCTTGTATCAATACCGTAATCTCTTATTTTTTGAAGTGCAATATCGCCCAAAGCATCTCGGCCTAGGCAAGACGCCAAAAACACCTCCGCACCTGCCCTTGAGGAATGTGCAGAAAAATTGAGCGGAGCTCCTCCTATATACTTTTCCTCACCGTATATATCAAACAGTACTTCGCCAAAAACCAACAGTTTCATAAATATTGCGTTCCTTTTCTTGAATTTATAATGTGTCTAATATTAATTTAAAAAAGTACAATGAAATCGGATTAAATCTCCAATAATTCTTTTGATACTTATTCGTTCCTTTTTCTTACGCACTTTCAATCATTATAAATGCTGAGCAGTTGTTAATATCATTTTATCATAAATTCTTCTAAATGTAAATGATATTATCTTGCCCTATCATCAACGGACTTTCTTTCGTTACTACCACCTCTTGAACTTATTATACTTTGTATAAAACAAAAGCAAGGCGAAGCCTTGCATATCATCAACACGAAGTGTTGTATATCATCATTGCTAAAGCAATGAATAAGAAAATCAAGCAACCTTTGGTTGCTTGATTTTTTTGGCAAGTTGCACCGATTTAGATACCGGCATAAAACAATTCGATAAATTCTTATTTATAATACCGTGTAACTCGCATCGGATAATTTATTCATTGCTCTCTTATAGTGTTATTTCTCTTTATACGATTCCCATTGCCATTTCTACCAACAACGCAACGACAACGACCAACGCCGAGATGATAAAACCGTGGATCATCGGACGGATACCGGCTTTCTTCATGCTTGAGAAGGATGTGTTCAAACCGATGGCTGCCAATGCACATACCATAAGGAATTTGCTTGCACTCTTGGTGCCGGATACAACAGCGGCAGGAATTGGGAACACGCTTGCTACAATAGACATTGCAAGAAATCCGAGAATAAACCAAGGGAATATCTTTGCAATGCTGAAATTTGCCTTCAGTTCGCTTCCGTTTTTGCTGTTTGCAAGAGCTTCTTTGCGCTTAAGACGGAGCTGCACAAAAGCAAAGGTAATAACGGTAGGAATAATCGCAAGGGTTCTTGTGAGCTTTACCATTGTGGCAAAATCACCTGCGCCTTCTGAGAAGGCATAGCCGGTCGCAACAACGGAAGAAGTATCGTTAACTGCCGTTCCCGCCCAAATACCGAATGCCTGATCGGTCATTCCCATCGCTTGTCCCATAATGGGAAACAATACGATCATTGCCATATCGAACAGAAAAGTAGCAGACATAGCATAAGCTACATCGTTATCGTCTGCATCGATAGTCGGGGCAATAGCGGCAATGGCAGAGCCACCGCAAATACCCGTACCGGCAGAGATAAGGTTGGAGAGCTTCCAATTGAGTCCCAACGCCTTACCGATAAAATAACCACCGCCAAAACAAGTAAGTAAAGTAAATATCATAACGGTAAGGGACATTTTACCTACGTTGAGGATAGTCGTAATATTGAGGGACAAGCCAAGCAGAATAATGGCAAATTTCAAAATCTTCTTGGATGTAAATTTGAGCCCCGATGCAAAGACTTTTGTATTCCTCAAAAAATGATTGAGGACCATACCGATGAACATTGCAATAACGGCAGAGCCAATAAGGTGGATAGGCAGCAGACTTTCAAGCCAGCACGCAAGAAGAGCCACACCTACAGATAATATTATTCCGGGAAAAACTTTTAATACTTTCATAAACAATCTCCTACTTTCACTTACACCTCTTGATTATACTACAGTTTTATGATAAAATCAAATTATCATTTATTATCGGATGATAATATGAGTTAATCGGAGATTGTTATGTTAGATTACAGAGTGCTTACCTTCCTTGCCCTTTATGATGAAATGAACTATCGCAGAACGGCGGAAAAACTGAATATGACACAGCCGGGTGTCACGCAGCATATTCATTATTTGGAGAATTATTACGGTGTGAAGCTGTTTGAGTATGATGGACGGACACTATCAAGAACAAAGAACGCCCAGCGGCTAAAGCGTTATTTTGATAGCATCAAGGCAGAGGAAGCTGACATCCGTGAAAAGTTTATGCCCACAGATACCGTTCATATGACCGTTGGTGCAACCAAAACTATTGGCGAATTTGTTATCGTGCCGGAGATTCGTTCCTTTCTGCAAGAGCCAAACCATACGCTCGATTTGATCGTTGATAACACCGAAGTTCTTTTACATATGCTTGAAAAGGCAGAGATCGATTTTGCTATTATAGAGGGTGTATTTGACAAATCCAAATATGGCTACCACCTTTACAAAAAAGAAGCGTTTGTAGGGGTCTGTGCAAAAAGCCATCCTTTTGCCAATAAGACCGTGACCCTTGAAGATATTTTTTCAAAGGACATTGTGGTCAGAGAGCCGTATTCGGGAACGAGAACATTATTGCATAATGCAATTACAGACCGAGGTTTTTCCCTTGACAACTTTAAGCGTTGTATCTCTGTCAGTAATTTTTCCGTGATCTGCGACATTGTGGCAAACAACGGTGCGATTACCTTTGCCTATGAACCTATCTCCCGATGCCGTGACGACCTTGCCACCTTCTCTGTTGCAGATATGCAGATTAGTGGTGAGTTTAATTTTGTGTATTGCAATGAACGGGTCGCAAGGGAGAAAATAAACTTGCTTTTCTCCAGCTAGGAGCTATTCTTCAAGACACAAACATTTAACATTTATAAAAACAAAAAAAGGGGCAGACTTTACGAAATTAATCGTAAAATCTGCCCTTGATATCT
>JAFPAK010000158.1 GCA_017390825.1 Clostridia bacterium | reverse complement strand
GCAATGCAATTATTGCAATGCCAAAAGCAGAAGATATCATTGTAACAATTCTACCGATTGTTGTTACTGGATAAATATCGCCATAACCAACAGTTGTTAATGAGATGGTTGCCCAATAAATAGCATCAAAAAATGTCTCAAATGATTCTGGCTCAACATTATATATTACAAGAGCAGAAACCAAAATATAAGCAACTGCCATTGTCGCAACTGCAGATAAAACTTTTTCTGTTTTTTAAACACACTAGCTATAATATCGAAACTTTTTGAATATCGCAAAAACTTGAAAACACGCAACACCTTTAATGTCCTTAACAGTCTAAACAGTTTCAATAATCTAAAGCCATTATTCAAGACAGAAATAGAAGGCAATATGGAAACTAAATCAATAATGGCCATTGGTGTAATCGGATAGATAAAGAAAGAAACCACTGACTTTTTAATTTTGCAATCTGCAGTTATCAATCTCAAAAAGTAGTCTAAGATAAAAATTCTTACGGTTATGTAGTCTATCTACCAAAAAACGGCATTTGTCTCTTTGAAAGCAAGTGGAACAAGGCTTATAACGATAATTGTCATCATTATAAAATCGTAAATATTACTCAACTTACTGCCATTGTCTACCGGCTCTATTACTGAAAATACTTTCTTCCTCATAACTTACACCTGTTTTGATTTTATCGTTTTAAGTGATGAAATTAACATTCTGCGAATCGCTCCGCATTTGTTTTGAACATCATTATAAATATCTTTAGTCATGCAGCCCGTCTCAAAAAGAAGTTCTAACCAATATTCGGTTTCATAACATTCTTTTTGTGCTATTTCAAGTTTTGAAATAAAATCTTTTGTTCCTTGAGCATATTGAGCTTCGTGCAGGTTTGCACCGATAGAGGTTGCTGAGCGAAGTAACTGGTTTATTAAAACGGATTCTTTGTGATTTGTTTTCATATCGCGACAAAGAAAAACGATTTTCTTTGCAAACTCTTTTGTATTATCTCTTAAAACACTATCTGCCATAGTTATCACCTCTAAATCTATTATACATAAAGGATGATAATCTTTCAAGTTATATTCCTCCTAAAGTCGGAGTGATATTATTGCCTTGCGGTAATAGTGTTATTGAAACCTTGCGGTTTCAGTGGTATTTTATTCGCCCATAACTGACGAAGGCAATATCACTTGGGCTTTAGTCCAAATATCACTGCGTAGCAATAGAACTCGCCGTCAGGCGAATAAAACTGGCGTTGCATCCTTACGGGTACAACGCCATTCCATCCGTCTTTTTTTGATAATTACTTGCAGTTTTCAATAAAACGATTATGTGCTTCGCGAAGTTCTTTTGCTTTTTCCTCGGGAGCGGTGGGATTACAATGTGCCCATGCACCTGTTTCACTTGATGCGTTGAATTTCTGCTTATCTGCACTTCTCATCGGCGGGAAGAATTCAACATGGAAGTGGAAATACTCACCTGTATCTTCGCCGTTTACCGGTGCGTTATGCATACACATCATATACGGGAACTTATAGTCAAACAAGGCATCCAACATACCCGTTGTTTCCTTTAAGGTAGCTGCGAAAGCCTTTTTCTCCTCATCTGTAAACTCGGTGATATTACCGATATGGCGATTAGACATAATGTAAACGCCGTAAGGATATTCGCAGAAGAAAGGAAGGAACACGGTAAAGTATTCATTTGCAAATATAACACGCTCACCGAATTTCTTTTCCTCATCAAGCATAGTGCAATAGAGACATTTGCAATTTTCCTTATGGAATTTCTTTGATGAATCAAGCTCTAATTCAAGTTTCTTCGGAACGAATGAATAGCCATATATCTGACCATGCGGATGCGGCATTGTAACGCCTACAACATCGCCTCTGTTTTCAAATATAAACACATACTTTATGTTCTCGTCAGCAGATATTGCAGTAAATCTGTTCTGCCAAAGATCAACAAGCTTTTCGATGTGATCAACCGGCAGTTCCGGTAATGTTACTGTATGCTCAGGTGAATAGAGTATTACCTCACATTTACCGTATGACGGTGCTGTTTTAAAGAAATCATTTGCAACATCATCCGGCACCGGCGGTGTCTGTGAAAGAGCCGGAAAATCATTATCATACTCATATACATCGAACTGCTCCGGCACCTTACCAGATCCCGGACAGAATGGGCACCAATCTTTCGGCATCTGCGGTCTGTTCTGACGGTGGGAAGCGATCATTACCCAGTCTTGTGTTAAAGGATTCCATCTTAATTCTGCCATTTATATCAACTCCAAATTATTTTTCTTTGATCTCAATTCCGCCCACGGGACGAACAGACAGTACATAGCAGCTGCCCTCACCGAAAACTTCCTCTATTTTATTTTTATATTCAGCAACGAGGTCGTTTGGAACAAAGCTCTGTATAGTACCTGCGAAACCACCGCCGTGAACACGGAAAGCTCCTCTGTTGCCGAGTATCTTCTCTGTAAGTGTCAAAGCAAGAGTAAGCCCCTGCTCTGCAGGATTAGATACAGCAAAAACATTCTGTAAACACTGAAGCGAGCTTCTGCCAGACTCTTTAATAGTAGCAAGGAAACCTTCAAAATCCTCTGCTTTGAGCAGTCCTGCAAGCTTCTGTGCACGGCGGTTATCATCAAAGAAATGAATTGAACGGAGAACCGCACGGTCACCAACCTTCTTGCGAAGTTCGGGGATTGCTTTATAGAATTCGTCCTCATCAGTAACACGAAGCACATCCTCACCGAAATACTCTGCAACTGCCTTCATTTCAGCGGGGATACCTGCATAATCAGATGTAAGGTCAGCGTGACATCCGCCTGTATCTACGATACAAAGGCTGTGTTCATATTTAGCAAGATCAAGCTTGACGCCCTCAATAACAGGATTTGCAAGATCTGCAAAGTCAATGGCAACAAAGCCACCAACCGAACAAGCCATCTGATCCATAAGACCGCAGGGTTTATTAAAGAAAACATTCTCAGCATACTGTGAAACGATAGCTTTATCTACATCGTTCATTTTTTCATCGTTATAAAGCGAATTCAACAACGTGCAGACGAGCACCTCAAATGCAGCGGATGATGAAAGTCCGGAGCCTTTAAGTACATTTGATGTTGTATATGCAGAAAAACCGCCTATATTATAGCCAAGCTCCTTAAATCTTGCAGCAACGCCACGGATAAGTGAGCTTGCCCTTTCTACCTCATCTGTTTGCGGTGAAAGAACAGAAAGATCAATAACATCCTCATTAAAGCCCTCTGATTTAATCCTGATAATATTGTCGTCGGTCTTTTTTGCAACTGCAATGACATCAAGATTTACGCTTGCTGCAAGAACACAGCCACGCTGATGATCGGTATGGTTACCGCCGACCTCTGTTCTGCCGGGAGCAGAAAACAGACGCACATTATCATCATCACCGTAAATTTTTGCAAAGCTATCAACAGCTTTTATGTATCTCTCTTTCATGTCAGAATTGGGATACAATTTCTCGAACACACCGTCAAATGCACCGGATATTATCTTTTCTTTTACTGAATTACAGTTAGCCACTCCACTTTTCTCCATTCTTCTTAATAATATAATATTATAAGATAAATCTGCAATAATTACAAGATATTTATCGGATAAAAAGTTATAAAAAAGAAAAAAATTCCGTGAAACGAGCGAGTTTCCTAAGGACAGTAAAAAACTGTGCAGATTATTTCTGCACAGTTTTTCTTTTGTCTCACACCGTAGCAAGCAGAACATTTTGGCGCCCAAATGTCGCTTGTTAGGAGAACCTAAAACCCGTTCAACCTATCTCAAAGAAGTGATATTGTGAGACAGGTCTCACAGTGATATTTGACCTTGCGGTCAAGTGATATTTTATTCGCCCCAAAACTGCCGAAGGCAATATCACTTGGACTTTAGTCCAAATATAACTGCGAATCAATATAACTCGCCAATCGGGGTCCCCACAAAAGCCACGGTTTTGTGGGGTGAAAAGGCGAATAAAACTGGCCAAGTGTCCTTTCGAACACTTGGCCAAAACCACGGAATTTTTTAAATTCTTAATTAGTCGCTTACATAAGGGAGCAATGCTGCATGTCTTGCACGCTTGATTGCAACTGTGAGCTCACGCTGATGGCAAGTGCAAGTGCCGGTTACACGGCGGGGAAGGATCTTTGCACGCTCTGAAATGAACTTGCGGAGCTTTGCTACATCCTTATAATCGATTGCACCACCCTGTCTGTCTACACAGAACTGACAAACCTTTCTACGACCCTTCTTTATCGGGCGAGCAGGGCGTTCGGGACGCTCGGGACGCTCAGCTTTCTGAGTTTCCTCAACAACCTTTGTTGTTTCCTCCATTGTAATAGCCTCCTTTTATATGAAGTCAAGTAAATTTTAAAATTAGAACGGCAGATCGTCATCACTCATAGTGATTTCCTCGAAATCTCCCATACCTGCATTTGAGAACGAAGCAGGCTCGTCACTTCTCGGGCGGGTAGATCCTTCGGATTTAGAACCGCAAAATGAAGCATTGTCAATAACTACATCGTAAGCAGTACGCTTGTTACCGTCTTTATCGGTATAACTACGCTGCTGTAATGTACCGTTAACAGCGATCATTGAGCCCTTCTGGAAATACTTTGTGATGAATTCGGCAGTCTGCCTCCAAGCAACACAGTTGATAAAATCAGTCTGGCGCTCGGTACCGGCTTTCTGATAAGCACGGTCAACAGCAATTGAGAAACTTGTAACAGAAATTCCGTTAGGAGTAGTTCTCAATTCAGGATCGGCAGTAAGTCTGCCCATAAGAACAACTACATTAATCATACTTTTACACTCCTGAAAAATTATTTTGCTGTTGTGAGGTAACGAAGAACGCCCTCAGTAATGTTAAGCTTTCTTGCGATCTGATATACACTTTCAGGTTCACAAGTGTGATCAACGATAACATAGTAACCGTCGTTTTCGTAGTTAATAGGATATGCGAGTCTGCGCTTGCCCCAATCATCTACATTATCAACAGTACCGAAAGAGCCGATAAGAGCCTTTGCGGCCTCGACCTTTGCTGCTACATCCTCCTCTGCACCTTTTACAGAGAAAACAAGCAGTGTTTCGTAAGCGTTTGCCATTGATATTGCACCTCCTTCTGGTCATTCGGCTATGAAAAACGATCATAGCAAGGAATAAATTTTATTCGTCTTCGATGCACGCACCGATAACAGAGTTATTATACACTCTAAATTACAGTTTGTCAAGGGTTAACACAAAATTTGCAACAAAAAACCGCTGAAGACCAGCGGTTTTAAATGTTTTAACTAGATTAGCCAAGCTTTGCGGGGTTGATCTTAACACCAGGACCCATTGTTGTTGCAACAACGCAAGACTTGATGTACTGACCCTTTGCAGCGTCCGGCTTTGCTTTGATGATAGCACCGAGAAGTGCATCAAAGTTCTCCTGAATCTTTTCAGCTCCGAATGAAGCCTTACCGATCGGGCAGTGGATGATATTTGTTTTATCAAGTCGGTATTCGATCTTACCTGCTTTAGCTTCCTCAACAGCCTTAGCAACATCCATAGTTACTGTACCTGCCTTGGGGCTAGGCATAAGACCACGGGGACCAAGAACCTTACCCAAACGACCGATTGTACCCATCATATCCGGTGTAGCGATAACTACATCGAAATCCATCCAACCGTCCATAATCTTTGCAACTGTATCAGCATCGCCGATGTAATCAGCACCTGCTGCCTGTGCAGCCTCTACCTTATCACCCTTTGCAAATACAAGAGCTCTTACAGTTTTACCTGTACCGTTGGGCAGAACAACTGCGCCACGAACCTGCTGATCAGCGTGTCTTGAGTCAACACCGAGACGAACGTGAACTTCAACAGTTTCATCAAATTTAGCGGTCTTAGACTTAACCGCAAGTGCAACAGCCTCCTGAGGATCATACAACTTTGCAGCCTCAATCTGTTTTGCACTGTCAACATACTTTTTGCCGTGTTTCATTATAAATTATCCTCCTGTTAGTGGTAAATGCGGAATTTTCCTCCCACCCGGATGCATTAATCGACTACTTCGATGCCCATGCTTCTTGCAGTGCCGGCAATCATCGAAGCAGCTGTTTCGATGTTTGCAGCATTCAAGTCCGGCATTTTCTGCTCTGCGATTTTTCTGACCTGCTCACCGGTTATTTTTGCTACCTTATTCTTGTTCGGAACACCTGAAGCCTTCTCAATGCCGCAAGCCTTTTTTATTAAGACTGCTGCAGGCGGTGTCTTTGTGATAAAGGTAAACGAACGGTCTGCGTAAACTGTGATAACAACGGGAATAATAAGACCTGCGTCGTTCTTAGTACGCTCGTTGAATTCCTTGGTAAAAGCCATGATATTTACACCGTGCTGACCGAGCGCGGGACCTACCGGCGGTGCCGGAGTTGCTTTACCAGCGGGAATTTGAAGTTTGATATAGCCTGTTACTTTCTGAGCCATAAATTGCACCTCCATATTTCGTGGTTAGGCGGAACGGTCAGTTTTCCGTTCCTCCCACTAAAACCCGTTCGCATTACGGGTTTCGGACATTGCGTCCTTATAATATGCGTTTATTACCGCAGATTATTTAGTCTACCTGAGAAATTTGGTTTATCTCCAATTCTACAGGAGTTTCGTGACCGAACATTGAAATAACTACACGAACATAGTTATCCTCCGGTCTTATTTCATCAATTATGCCGACAACATCCACAAGCGGACCGTCAACAATCTTGACATTGTCGCCAACGCTGAATGCGGCAACAACTTCATGCTTTTCAACGCCCAGCTTCTCTACCTCTTTATCAGACAGAGGAACAGGAGCAGTTGAATTAGCGCCTACAAATCCGGTTACACCACGGATATTACGAACGATAAACCAACTTTCATCGGTTACGATCATTTTCACAAGAACATAGCCCGGGAAAACCTTGCGCTCATAATCGTGACTTGTACCGTCTTCCTTTATCTCGGTTACGGTTTCGGTAGGGATTTTGACTTCATAGATAAAATCCTGCAATGAGCGGTTTTCTACTATCTTCATAATCGAATCCGCTACTTTGTTCTCATAACCCGAATAGGTGTGGATAACATACCACTTGGGTTCTGTCATCAGAATTCATCTCCCTTTTAGCAATTAATAAATCAACTTAATAAGCGCTGAAACGCCGAAATCCAAAAGCCAGATAAAAGCGCCAATAATAAGGCACATTACGCCTACAACAACAACATTTTTAAATAATGTTTTCGGGGTAGGCCAAACGATGTTTTTGATTTCTCTCTTGTAATCCTTGAAAAATCTCTTAATTCTTCTGAAGATTGTGATCTTAGCGCCATTTGACTCCAATACATCAGCATAATCCGCAACGAGAACGCTTGCTGCTGCCAATACCACAGTTACAAGCGAAAGCACCATAAAGATAACAAACGGAGCTTGCTTTGTGATAGCAGAAGCTGCAACCTCTACCGGACGGATATCAAGATACTTTTTGATACCTGCAAAGAACAGTGCGCAGACGTTTATTGCTGTTGCTGCTGAAAAGCCGAATGTTGCCCAACGCATTCCTGCATTGTGTTTCTTTTTCAACAAACCGGCTGCCGCAAACAATCCTGTTACAATTGTAAGAACAAATGCAAGGAAATAGTATGCGCCTTTGTAAGTGTTAACGGTTACATCACCAAAGGTTTGAGATGAGCCAAAAGCGCTCTCAAATCCGGTAAGACCGTATTTCGCATTGTAAAGCGAAGTTGCGTCAATACTTACAAAGTCAAAGAAGAACAACACGAACATTGCAACAACAGATGCCAAAGTCAACGCCTTTAAAGCAGTAGCGACTTTTTTCATTTCCATTGTCCCCCTTACTTTGTTTCCTTGTGAAGGGTGTGCTTCTTGCAGAATCTGCAATACTTGTTCATTTCAAGTCTGTCGGGATCATTCTTCTTGTTTTTGACAGTATCATAGTTACGCTGTTTGCACTCGGTACATGCCAAAGTAATTTTTACTCTCATGACGGCACCTCCATTTTATTTGTTGGATATATTTTGCCTCCCTCGCAAGTCCCTTTTTTGTGGCGCAAAAAAAAAGACCTTTCCAGAGGTACATTGATTATATCACAATACATACCTGCAAGTCAAGTCTTTTTTACTGAATTTATTGAAATTTTATAAACCTCTGTTTTTGAGGTCGCTGACCAATGAAACATAAAACTCTCTCACATCAAATCCCTTGATGTTTTCACGGTTCAGATCAACCATATCGCCGTGGGATATACCTCTTTTACCGTTGGTAGTAAGATAAGTATAATTCTCTCCCCATTCAAAAGAGTCTTTTGAAACTAGTCCGTCATTTTCGCCGCCGAAAGCCTTCGCTATATAATAAGTAAAATTCATCGGGAACGTCCCGTTGGCGGCACGATTCAGCTTTGAACCAACACTTTGAGTATATATACCATCACAGTCGGTAATAGGCATAATCTTATTTCTTTCTACGCACGCTTCATCGGTAAGATCAGTAACTGCGGCCATAAAATCGGGATCTTCATCACCAAAATTACGAAGTGCACGGTTATAAGTATCTGCTATCTTATTCTGCACCTTCTTCGGGATCCGATCGAGCAAATAGTCTGCAAACTTGCATCCTCTGTGAGGTGAGTTTATTGTGGTTAGTGACGCAATATACGGCGCTGACCACTGAAGCTGAAGGCGTATCTACAATCAAGCCCGCCTTTTGAATGAGCGATTATATTTACCTTTTCGCGTCTGGTATTTTTTACAATATCCTTTATGCGTGCTGTCAACTCATCAGCACAGTCAGCAACAGACAAAGCAGATTGGTGATTACCGTAATGACAAGTTGCACAGACAAAAAGCACAAGTGAATAAATTAATATGATAATACTGTTTTTTCACATTATCCCCTTCAAATTGTACGCCCCATAATTTAACAATTGGGTTGAGAGCTGTTCATGTTTGTTGTTTAGTAGTGATTTACAAGATTTATATAGCAAAATACCGACTCGGAATTTCAAATCCGAATCGGTATTCAATTAATTCTTAGTCTTCGGAATACGAAGCCCAGTAGTCAATCAACTTTTTGCTTTTATCGCTAAGTCTCGGATAGAAGTTGTCATCTTGAGCAGCTTTTGAGGCGACGTATTTAACCGTTCTTATGTTGTTGCTGATATTATCATCGCTATATCTTGCATATACTATGTTTTCATAGTCACCAATCGTTACCTTAACATATCCTCTTGCAACAAAATCGGTGATGATATGCTCTTGGCGAAAATCAACCAACGAACCGACAACTCCTTTGAACGCAGAACTCTCCTCTACATAATACGCATCTGATACAAAGGGAACATTTGACCATACCAATTCATTGTTGTCGGTATATTGCTTTGCATCAAATGTAAGTTCATTTTCAAGCCTGTCATAATAAGCAATAAGTGTACCTGTTTCTACAGTAGCTCCTATCTTTTTAAGTTCAGAAACAGCTTCGACATCAAGGTTAGTGTACCATCGAAGTCCGGTTTTTTCATTAAGCCGCACTGCAGCTCCGGACAGCATATAAACATCACCGATTGCAATTGTTGAAAGAGTGACATCTTTAGTCAGAGTGATGGTATCTGCTTCGCTATAATAGTTGTTTCCATCGGTATATGCAACAAATCCAGCCTTATCACTTTTTGGCAATGTGTATGTGTCTTCTTCTACACAATACTCTGTTCCGTCAATATCAACAATATACTTATATATTGTTCCTTTATCAACGAAGTCACCCTTTTCAGTATAATCACATTCAGTACATTTATATAATGTGTATCCAACAGTCGTTTGCGTTGCTCGAACAACCGTATCTGTCGCAACTAGTTTGTGCTGATTTCTAAACCTTCGTGAAATATAAGTATCGCCACAGACAGAACATTCATCAATGTGTTTTCCTGCGCTCGTACAGGTTGGTTCTATGACTGTTGTTTTTCCTGGGGTTGCGGTATGGCTACCTTTATGTAATACGCCGTCTGCATAAAGCGAACGTGTTTGTTCAAGTGAACACAGGGTACATTCAAAAATTCTGTATCCATCGTTTTTACAGCCTTTTTGTATCGTTTGCTTATATTGATAATTATGTTCAAGACGCGGGATTTCTTTATATGACAGCACCTCGTTGCAATTAGTACAGCTTATACTTATAGAACCGCTATTTACACAATCAGCATTTACAGTCACCTGATCTCCCTCGGTGTGACCGTATGCCGCTTTGTTAAATTTACCGCAATACATGCAAATGCTGTCCTCAGTACAAGTCTGTTCGGTATAACAATGATCACAAACTACTGTTATATCTGCCGAATTGTCAAGAGTATCAATCTTAACCGAGTTAATATCATAAGCTGTGTTACCGGTCTCAATTATTATCATCGAAACACTTTCATCATGATTAGTAAGTGTTGTCACATCTCCAAAATCATTTATATTAGCAAGTGTTACTGTCATATAAGAAGTTATAGCATCAACTGATTCAAACACACTCGTTGCATTATTGACAGTACAATTATTGATTTTTAAGTAGCCTTTGTTATTAGAATTACCGTTATATATTCTTATCGGCGCTACTGTACCGTCAGAACAGTTAAAGGTACAGTTTGTATATGTTGAATAAAGCCCGTAAGAAATTAAAATCGGATTGGTTGTATTTGCCTCTTGAGTAATAGTGAAATCACAGTCTGTTACATTCAGCTTAACAGAGCCGTATGAAGCGCCAAAAAAAGCGACGCCTGAAGAGGTAGAATTTGATTTTTTGGCGTTAATTGTAACATCAATATCCTCAAAATTCACAACAGTATTATATACTTCGTTTGCATTAATAAACTTGCCAAATATGCCTTGACTATTTCCGTCTACAACGACTTTTCCGTTTTTGAAAGTAATGTCGGTAACCTTTCTTATAGAAAACGCATTTGTCAGAGCACCGGAAGAAATAGTATGACCGCAAAGGTCAATCGTCATATCATTACGAAGTTCAACAGTGCTTGTGAGCGTTATATCACTTGCAAGTTTGATTGTTCCGCCAACATAGAGGCGTGAAAGGGCATCTATAAGCTCCGATTGAGTCGAAACGGTAATTTCCGACTGCATATTCTTAAAGTTCTGTGAATTTACCACAGTATCATATTCCTGTGTATCTGTTTTAACAAATATAAATTTGTCAACACTCATCTGTAATTGTTTGCCGGACTTGTATTGGAAAGCAATTTCAAAAGGCTTTGTTTGTTCAATTTTTACTGTTCCAAGTTTGCTTTGAGCACCCTTTGATACACTTGCTCCTGAATTGGTATCAAGCACTGCTGTTTGAACATCATTAATAAACACATTCTGAACAGATGCATTGTTTGAAGTTTGTCCAATATAAGATGCATAAACATCGTAGGTGCCGACAGGTAAATCTTCGACAACACACGCCACTGTGTTTGATTTCGATGAGGTAACGGTGTTCATTCCCAAAGCATAGCTTCTTGCAGAGCCGTTTTGTGAAAAAGTCTCCTCAGCCTCATAAATTAAAATATCATCATAAATAGACTCCAATTGCGGCTGATATATTCTCACATAATCAATAAAGAATCTCCAATCATCAGTGTCTGCTTCTTTTATTGTGTTGCCGAAAGGCCCCATTGCAAGATCAAGCAAAAGCCAATGCTCATATTCTCTAAAAGACTGCGCAAGCTCAGGCGTTGTTATATCAACTATGTTGAATATCGCATCGTCAACGCCAATAACAATAATTTCATCTGTCCAATAAAGCCAAAAATCATGATACTCAGTCTGAACGTCAGAATTCTCATATCTCCCTGCGCTTGTGCTTTTATGAGAGCTGGAGCCATAAGCACCATAGCTTGAATGATGAAGAGTTGACCAGGTATATGTTCCTCCAAGTGCTTCCATAATATCAATCTCACCTGAATGAGGCCAATCACAACCACCTGTTTTGTAATCATACCCCATCATCCAAATAGCAGGAAAGGTGTTGTTTCCGCAAGGAATTTTTGCTCTGATTTCAAAATATCCGTATTTCCAGGCACTTAAGCTTGAAACCTCACCGCTTGTATATTGCTTTTCTTTACCATCAATATTAATAGCATATTCTTTGTTTGCCTGAAGCACAAGCTCTCCATCTTTAAGATAGACATTCCCATCCTCTTCTCCGTTTGAATACATCTGTGCTTCACTGTTTCTGAAAACGGCATCCGAATCGTACTTCCATTTTGAAGTATCGAGCTTGTCACCTTCAAACTCGTCACTAAAGACAAGATCAAATTCAGATTTAAGTCTATCCCTGAAGCCTTCTGTAGTAATGTCGATGTTCGGCAACTCAGCTTCTGCCGCAACGCCAAAGCAAACGGACGAAAAAACTAATGTAACGCACAACAATAAAGTAATAATCTTTTTCATAACATACACCCCTTTTTGAATTGACTATATAACACATCTTGAATTTTGTCAATAATATATTTGCCTTGTGACAAATTTGATATAATACCCGTTCCTTCATACGCAAAGCGTATATCACTCGGACGAAGTCCAAATATCACTGCGAAGCAATATCACTCGCCGAAGGCGAATATAGTAAAAAAAGAAAAGACAAGTCGAAAGAGTCGTACACTAAAGGACAGTAATTTAAAAAGCAGAAACGAATTTCGTTTCTGCTTTTTATTATGTTTCTCTTATAAGGTTTTAGGATATCCTAAAGAATTGGAAAACGTGATGTACGTTTTCCCTGCTTGTTACGGTATGCGACAAACCAATGTGTTTATATTCCTTGGCTTATAATCTCATTCCAGACCGTTTTATGTTGGAATTTGATTGTTTCATCATTTTTTAGTAATTCAACGTATCTGTCAATGAATTCGGCAGGGTCTGTTACCAAACGTAAATAGTATTTGAGTGTTGTATAAACGCCGTTTACAATTACTTGACAGCCATGAATCTGTGCAATTCTCTGAATTTCTATTTCGATTGCATCCCAATCTGCAGAATCCATGTTTGCAGTTGTCAGTAGGTAATAGCGGTCAGTGTTATAAACCTTGAATTTCTCGTATGCATCACGAACCAGTTGAGGAGTGATTTGGATTTCATGCTTGATTTCTACACCCTCATATGCTGTG
>JAFPAK010000157.1 GCA_017390825.1 Clostridia bacterium | reverse complement strand
GCAAAAGCTTTAATTTTTAGATTCTCGGTCTTTTATGATGGGATAAAAATGTGATACATACCTGTTGGGACAGTAAAATAACAGTAGAGACGGTATGTTTATTAAAAAAATCTTAACTTTGCTTTATATAATTTTTTAACCATAACTTCTCATTTGTACAGGAGATTATTTTATGAAAAAATTTCAAATTTTAAGCAAAAAACAAATAAACGAGTTAGAAAAACTGCTTGAAATTGCTAATGAATGCATCATCACAAATAAAGCTGTAATAAAGGGAAGTTCTTCCAAGGCAAAAATTGTTGGCTCCGCAATAGGCGGAGCAACAGGTGCCGCAATAGCTATGAACGCCGGCTCTGCAGGCATTATCGCAAGCCTTGTCAGCGGAAGTGCAACTGCCGCAGGCACCGCAAGCCTTATCGGAGCAGGTACCACCACAGCTGCTACAGTAGCCACTGCAACCACAGCAGGTACAGCCTGCTTTTTTACGGGAAGTGCCGCTACAGGCACAGCTATTGCCGCTGGTGCAGGTCTTTCCTTAGGGGCAACCGTGGCTGTAGTGGCTCTTCCTGCAACAGTAGTTGCTCTTCTGGTTGGCGGCGGCATTTTCATCAGCAAGAAAAAGAAAGAGCTGAAAAAACAAGCCGCTTACGTGAAAAAAATCACCCAAAAAATGGAACAAATTCTTGATAAATATAACAAGTTAAAAGAAGAACTTCAGCGTTCCGGCGAAGAAAAAGACGCTATCATTCTCGAATATCAAGAAAAGCTTGCCGAATACGAAGCGATGTTTGAGGCGTTGAAAAAACAGCGTCAGTCTCTTGAAAGCAACCTTGCCGCTGCATAAGAGGTATCTTTGATATGAACAACGATGTTTTTGACGTTCTCAAAATGCAAAAAGACAGGGCAGAAATTCTTATTTCCGAATCAGAAGATATATTAACCGCAAGCCGCAGATCTAACGAAGATGCAAAAGTTGCATCAAAAAAATCTGATCTTAAGATGCAAGAAAACAAAGCATTTTTAAAAAGCCTCGGTCTGGATTTGGAAAACGAGCTGGCAATCGCCCGCGAAAGAGCCGCAGAAGAAACCAAGTGGCTTTTAGAGGGAATAAACAAATCTCACGAAATATACGAAAGCCACGATATTTCTTTTGATGACCTTGTAAAAAAGGCTCATGCACAAGGATACATTAACACCCAACTGCAGGATTTGTTAACGGAAGAAGAAATAAAAGAGGCAGACGAAATCTATAAAAATATTGAAGCGGAATTCAGTGCAAAAACCCGACTCAACAAAACAGATATAATCTTTTTGATTACCGCAGTTGCCTTGCAGGTTCTTCGCCAATACGTTATAGACCCTTACTTAAAAAATCACCGCAACAACGCAGGAAACAATGACGAAAAAGCGCACGGTCACAAAAATCCGGGTTGGTACAGGGTTGAAACCGATAGAATTTTGACAAACGCTGTTCCTTTTGACGCCGTCAGATACAGCGGAAACAGCACGGTTACGGATTTTCTCAAAGGTCAGAAAAACCACAGAGACGTTACTCTGGGTCACGACCCAATGCTCGGATGGATTTTCGGCACCGCAAATATTATGACCGGCACAATTACCAACTGTTCATATGCTTCCGCCCACGTTAAATACGTTGCCGGCAAAGGTAACGTTATCCACTCAATGGCAGATACAATGAAGGTTTTCACAACCATTCTCGACCGTGTGTCAAACGAGGGCTGGGACGGAAAAAAAGCGTTGGCTTACGCATTGCTCCGCGAAGCTGAACATCTGAAATCAGATGTTAACACCAAACACAGTCTTCCTCTCCCCATCATAAATACAATATGCCCCGAACTGGGCACAAAACTGATGGAATTCGGCATTGACACCGCAAGCGTCGGAACTGAAATCGCTCTTTCGTCCTTGATAAATCTTATAATCTCTATGGTTCACAGAATTATCAAACCCGAGGGCGAAGACGAAAAAATGTATGCTGTCAGAACAAGAAAAATTCTTCTTATTTCAAACTCCATTGCCAGCGCAAGCAACGTAATTGCCGTCGACATTGCCGCAGGTGCAGGCGTGGTGGGCGAAAACCCTGATCTTGTAAAAAAAGCGGTGGATTATCTTGACGTAGGCGGCTTGATTGTTACCATCACCAGACTTTTCAGCGATACACGCTTTATCATCAAAGTCAAAGAAGAATTCATCAACGCAAAACTTGATGAAATGCTGATTGAAGAATTGGATAACCTCGATAAATACCTTGCTGATTGATTCCGGTTTTAATACATTCCTGTCATTCAAAAGAATATTAATGCACAGTGATAACAACAAACACCGTACTTTTGACCCTTTCGGTTATTTTCTCTTTAATTAATGTAATAAAAATCCTTACAAGTGCCTTGGTCGTTTAGTTTTAACGACCAAGGCATCCGTGATTTTACCTGTAAAAACTTCGGTTCACAAATAAATAAGAGCTGAGCTTTTATAAACACCGCTATCATAT
>JAFPAK010000017.1 GCA_017390825.1 Clostridia bacterium | reverse complement strand
ATCTTGAGCGTATATCTTTGATAATGTCGGAGCTTTTCATAGCGACCTCCTATGATATAACATTTATACATCGTTATTATAACACATACTCTATTTTTAATCAATAGATTTTTAATACAAGTGTTATATTTTTTGTTTAACGATGTTATATTGCAAAACCTCGACTGAATTAGCCGAGGTTTTGGTTATAGTCAAGTTATATTAATAAATTGCTTTCCTTTCTTTATTGCATAATCGAGGGCGATTTTAGTGCCGCTTTTGCGTGTGGTTGGGGCGTTTGGTTCGTCGTAATATACAATGCAATAGTGGCTATTATCTATCATCGCATAATTACGCTCGACGTAGGCGGCTCTGCCTGAGTTCAGTATTTTTTCAGGATAATAGGTGTCCTCGTAACTTTCCAGCAAGTAGTTCTTATAATGCTCACTTATATACGGATATTCTGCTCTCACATAGATTCGTTTTATGTGCGGGTATTTTTCTTTTATTTTGGTTACAAGTTCAAGACATAGACTATTAAATCGACTCTTGCTCCCGAAAAGAAATGTATCAACTTGTTTCTCAACAATTAGTTTTTCAATTATTTCAATAAGTTTTGATTTTAGTTCCTCGGTTTCGTTAACTGTTCTATGACCGAAAAAGCAACAAGTTTTATCTTTCATAATAAATCACCACCGACACAAGTTTACCATATATGGACTAAAAAGTCCATATATGGTCGCTGCAATCTTCCTAAAAAGCATAAACTATATATAGAACTTTTTAGGGGTGATAATATGGATACAAGAAAAGCCATAGCAAATAGATTATTAGAATTATGCGAGCAAAAGAGATTGTCGGTAAATGCTCTTGCAAGAATTTCGGCCGTGCCGCCCTCAACATTAAAGAATATAATCAACGGTGGTAGCAAGAACGCAGGTGTTGTTACACTTAAGAAATTATGTGATGGATTAGAAATATCCCTTTATGATTTTTTTGATACCGAAACATTTAAAACCTTAGAACAGGAAATTAAATAATATTCTATTAACGAAAAAGCTCTCTGCCGCGGCAGAGAGCTTTACATTTTCTCGTTGTGTTTTTAGTGTTATTTACAGTATATTTCTATCGCCTTTGAAACGAATTCTGCTGTACCGTCACCGTTTTTATCAATGTTGATTTTGAAACGTTCATCGGCGACATACATTTGACCAAGTCCTGCAAGAATTTCTTTGGTGCAAGTGTAGTAATTCTCGGTGATGCAGTTTTGCAATTCTTTTACAAGTATTTGTGCCTCATCTGAGTCAGTGGTATGTCCGTTGTTCATACACTCGGCAAATTTAGAGAAGATTGCCATTAGTCCATCGTTTACAGCCTGCCATTTATCTTTAGTGTATTTTGCAGTCTTTTCTGCGTGTTCTTTATAGGCTTCTGTTTCTCCCCAACGCTGTTTTGCCTCAACTTCATACTGCTTACGTGCAGTTTCGTAATCACTGTTATCAAACGCTGTCATTGTAACCTTTCCTTTCGTGGCACCGTCCAAAGCATCGATAATTCTCTCTAATCGTTCCTTTTTTAACTCTAAGAGTTTTCGTTGCTCGGCGAGTGCTTTTTGCTTGTCATAATCGGGAGATGACAATATCTCTAAAATGCTCTTAAGCGGGAAATCAAGTTCGCGATAAAACAGTATCTCTTGCATACGCAGGAGAGAATTTTCGTCATAAAACCTATAGCCGTTTTGTGCGTCCACAAGGGCGGGTTTTATGAGTCCTATTTCATCATAATAGTGCAGTGTGCGCACACTGACACCCGTAAGTTTTGCAAACTCTTTTATCTGCATTTTCACAATAATCACCTCTCATTTGACAGTATAAGGTATTACGTTACGTCAGAGTCAAGCGTTTTATTTCACAATATCATACGGCCAGTCTATGATGCCGCCGAATTCTTTTACGTTGATGTAGCCGAGTTTGACGAGCTCTTCGGATGCGATTTTACTTCTTCTACCGCTACGGCAGTAGACAAGGATAAGTTGTTCTTTGTCGGGAAGTTCCTTTTCGGCTCTCTCGGCAATTTCATATTCGGGAATTAGTATAGCATCTTCAATATGCCCATCGGCGAATTCTTCCTCGGTTCTCGCATCAATAATTACATAATCCTTTTCGGTGTCCATAATAGATTTGGCTTGTTCGGCGGTAATCTGTTCGTAGGTCGATGTTTTATTATTTTCGCCATTACAAGCGGTCAATCCAAATAATGAGAGTGATATTAAAAGCATTATAATCAATCCTTTAACTTTATTCATAGCATTTGCTCCGTTTTATTGTTTTATTAGCAAAGTATATCTTGATAATCAGAAAATTCCTTTATTATATTTAATCATCGCCTTAAAACTTAAAACAAGCCCTACAATAATACCAACAATTAAAACTGCGGTTCCAATTAAAACAAAGATGTTATTTTCGGTATATAAAGTTATAGCAGACAAAATGCTGAATATTATTATACCCACACCGATAATAACAGTACCTAATCCTACTTGTTTTCCGAACGGAATCCTATCCTCTTCGGAAACTCTATGTCGATGATAAGAGTGTAGTGACGAAATATTTCCCCGCATATTTGAAATGCCGAGAACAATTAATACAACTCCAACAATAAAAGAAACAATAAACTCCATTATAATTTCTCCTCTGATTTACTATCTATTAATTTGATTATATCATATAATTATTAGAATTTCCACCACAAGCGTATACAAAGGTTGCAAAACCAAAACAAGTGTGCTATAATTTAAAAAATATTGGTCACCGGAGGCGGAGTGCCGTAGCATTCAAAAGTGCCGGATTAGGTGTCCGAGTGAGCTCGGGTTATTGTGTATGCAATAGCCGGAGTTTTTTATTTTTAGGAGGTTTTTATGAAGAACACGAAAGTTACGCTTGTTCCATTGACCGAGGATGACAGAGAGCGGTTTATTTTAGATAACCAATGGGCTTTTAAGTATGGTGCTTTGCAGGAGTTTGGCGAGCGAGATGATCACATTGACGATGAT
>JAFPAK010000156.1 GCA_017390825.1 Clostridia bacterium | reverse complement strand
CTTACCGAATTTTTCGAGGGTGTCGGTATCAAGGTGCGTTATATGCATTTTGGTATAGATACTATTGAGCGTATGGAGATAATCCGTGATCTGCGTCTTGGTGAGTTTGATGTACTTGTCGGTATCAACCTTCTGCGTGAGGGTCTTGATCTACCGGAAGTTTCGCTCGTTGCTATTCTTGATGCAGATAAAGAAGGATTTCTGCGTTCCGAAACATCACTTGTGCAAACCATCGGTCGTGCCGCCCGTAATGCAGGTGGACAGGTAATAATGTATGCAGACACGGTAACCGATTCAATGGAGCGTGCCATTGCTGAGACCGAACGAAGAAGAACTATACAGATGACATACAATGAAAAACATGGAATTGTTCCTAAAACCATTGTCAAGGATGTTCGTGAAGTGCTTGAAATAAGCAGTAAGACTAAGGAAAAGAGCGATAAGTCATTAAGCTCGGCAGAACGCAAGCAGCTTATCGACCGTCTTACTAAGGAAATGAAATCTGCTGCAAAAATGCTTGAATTTGAGCACGCTGCTTACCTGCGTGACCGCATTGCCAAACTTCAAAAACAAAGCAAAAAATGAATAACCCTCCTCGTTTTATTTGAGCGGGGAGGTTTTTGCTGCAAATATCTTACAAAATGATAAATCCAAGAATTTATGTGTAAAAAAGTATTTACATTAAAAAATAAAAAGGGTATAATTTAATAGTTACAGAACAAATATTCGGAGGAACTATAAAGTGGCTAAAAACAGCATTGTTATAAAAGGTGCAAAGGAAAATAACCTAAAAAATATAGATGTGGAGATACCCAGAGATAAGCTCGTTGTTTTAACAGGTCTTTCCGGTTCGGGAAAATCCTCACTGGCGTTTGATACGCTGTATGCTGAAGGTCAGCGCCGATATGTTGAGTCACTTTCATCCTATGCCCGTATGTTTTTGGGGCAGATGGAAAAACCTGATGTTGACAGTATTGCAGGACTTTCTCCTGCAATATCAATCGATCAGAAAACAACTTCAAAAAACCCTCGTTCTACTGTCGGTACAGTTACGGAGATATATGATTATCTGCGTCTTTTGTATGCAAGAATAGGTACTCCGCATTGTCATATCTGCGGCAGAGAAATAAATCAGCAGACCATCGACCAGATCGTCGATCGATTGATGAGTTTGGAAGACGGAACAAAACTGCAGATCCTTGCGCCGATAGTCCGTGGCAGAAAAGGCGAATACAAAAAGGAACTAAGCGCTGCAAAGCGTTCGGGTTATGTTCGTGTGCGTGTTGACGGCAGTATTTATGATCTTTCTGAGGATATTAAGCTTGAAAAGAATAAAAAGCATAATATTGAAATTGTTGTAGACCGCATCAAAATAAGCGAAAATGTTAAATCCCGTCTTACCGATTCCTGCGAAACTGCGGCAGCAGCGTCCGGTGGACTTGTTATTGCTGATATTATAGGTGGCGAGGAGCTGCTTTTTTCACAAAATTTTGCTTGTCCCGAGCACGGAGCTTGTATCGAGGAATTAGCACCGAGATTGTTCTCATTTAATAATCCATTTGGTGCTTGTGAAAAATGTACAGGCATAGGCACATTTATGAAAATTGATCCTGAACTGATTGTCCCCGATCCAACGCTGTCGGTAAATCAGGGTGCTATCAAGGGTAGCGGTTGGGGATTGAACGGATCAAGATGGGGCGGAAAAGATGGTTCTATATCTAAAATGTATTTTACTGCCTGCTCCGAACATTACGGATTTTCGCTTGATACACCTTTTGAGGAACTTCCGCAAAAAGCAAGAGATGTGTTGCTTTTCGGCACTAACGGAGAAGAGATACGGCTTGATCGCAAATATTCATACGGTAGCGGAGTATATTATGCGCCGTTTGAGGGCGTTTGTAACAATCTTGAACGCCGTTATAACGATACTGGCAGTGATTATGCCAAGAATGATATTGAAAATTATTTGATGGAGCTGCCTTGCTCTGAATGCGGTGGCAAGCGTCTTTCAAAGCAAGCGTTGAGCGTTACGGTCGGCGGATTGAATATAATGCAGTTTTGTGATATGTCGGTTGATGATGAACTGAAATTTATTAATTCGTTGCAGCTTACCGAAATGCAGCATATGATTGGTGACGGTATTATAAAAGAGATCAACTCAAGATTGGGATTTTTGCAGAGCGTCGGTCTGCATTATCTTAATCTTTCGCGCTCAAGCGGTACTCTTTCCGGTGGCGAGGCGCAGCGTATCCGACTTGCAACTCAGATAGGTTCATCACTCATGGGCGTGCTTTATATTCTTGATGAGCCTAGTATAGGTCTGCACCAGCGAGACAACGATAAGCTTATCGGTACTTTGAAGCACCTGCGGGATATAGGCAATACAGTTATTGTAGTCGAGCATGACGAAGACACCATGCTTGCAGCGGACCATGTTGTGGATATCGGTCCCGGAGCAGGTGTACACGGCGGCGAAGTCATCTTTTCCGGCCGTGTTGATGATCTGCTGAAATGCGAAAAAAGTATAACTGCTGATTATCTTACCGGAAGAAGAAGCATTCCTGTTCCGAAAGAACGCAGAAAGGGCAACGGCGAGTATCTGAAAATAGTTGGTGCTTGCGAAAACAACCTTAAAAATATTGATGTAAAAATTCCGCTTGGTAAGTTTGTAGCAGTTACCGGTGTTTCTGGATCCGGAAAATCTTCGCTTATTAATGAGATACTTTTTAAGCATCTGTCGCATGAACTCAACCGCTCTAAACAGCGCCCCGGCAAGCATAAGCGCATTGAGGGGATCGACAAGCTTGATAAAGTTATCAATATTGACCAATCTCCGATAGGCAGAACGCCACGTTCAAATCCTGCCACATATACCGGCGCTTTCAACGATATCCGTGAACTGTTTGCACAAACAGTAGATGCAAAAATGCGTAATTATAATGCAGGACGATTTTCCTTTAATGTCCGTGGCGGACGATGTGAGGCTTGCGAGGGCGACGGTATTATTAAGATCGAAATGCATTTCCTGCCGGATATATATGTTCCGTGTGAGGTTTGTAAGGGTGCACGCTACAACCGTGAAACACTTGAAGTAAAATATAAGGGAAAAAATATTTACGATGTGCTTGAAATGACTGTTGAAGAAGGGCTTGAATTCTTCTCTAATATCCCGAAAATCAAGCGCAAGATGCAAACACTGTATGATGTCGGACTCGGCTATATTAAGATAGGACAGCCTGCAACAACGTTGTCCGGCGGCGAAGCGCAACGAGTAAAGCTTTCGCTTGAATTGTCACGCCGTTCAACGGGCAAGACTATATATATCCTTGATGAACCTACAACAGGGTTGCATAGTGCGGATGTTCACCGTCTTGTTGAGGTGCTTCAGTCACTTGTTGAAAAAGGCAATACCATTGTGGTTATTGAACATAATCTGGATGTTATCAAATGTGCTGATCATATCATCGATATGGGTCCCGAAGGCGGTGACGGCGGCGGAACAGTCGTTTGCGAGGGTACTCCGGAACAGATTATGAAATGTGAAGGCTCACATACGGGTATATATCTTAAAAAATATCTTGAATGCTGATTGTTTACAACTTGTTAAACCTTTTAACTATCAGTATATGCTATAATATTCGGAAAGATATTATTGATAATGGGGTAACTGTTTTGTTCGGTTATGTTACATTCTGCAAGCCTGAGCTTAAAGTAGCTGAATATGATACTTACCGTGCCGTGTACTGCTCTCTTTGCCGTCAGCTTGGTAAGGATTACGGTATTGCGGCAAAGATGATCTTGTCATATGATTTCACTTTCTTTGCTGTAATTCGTCTGGCAATTGAAGATGAATGCTGCGGATATGCAAAAATGCGCTGCCCGTTTAATCCAATGAAAAAGTGTATGCGTCTGAAGAAAAGCAGCGAGAGTATGTCGCTTGCAGCTGCTTGTGCAGTAATTTTGTTTTATTACAAAATTAAGGATGACCTTCGGGATAAGGGCTTTTTTGCGAAGATTGTAGCCGCATTTATGATGATATTCTTTTCACGCTATCGCAAAAAAGCGGTCAAAAAGTATAGTGATATTGATGTTTTTGCAGCTGATATGATGTCGGAACAGTCCCGACTTGAAGAAAATAATGAACTAAGTATCGACCATGTTGCTGATCCGTCTGCAAAGCTTCTGCAATATATCTTTTCTTATGGGCTTTCGGGAGATACTGAACGGGTGCTTTCACATATGGGCTATTGCATAGGCAAATGGGTATATGTTGCCGATGCACTTGATGATTATGATGACGATCTAAAGAAGCGAAACTATAACCCATTCAAAGAATACGACAAAACAACTGCCGTAGAAAAAGCGGTTTCGTTGCTTAACACCTGCAATGTAGAGGCCGCCGCGGATTATGAACTTATATCACCAAAACGATACAAAGGTATAATTGCTAACATTCTTTATCTCGGTATGCCCGAGCGAATTAAAATGATAACTGATAATAAACGAAAGGAAAAGTTGAAACGGCATGAAAGATCCGTATGAAGTATTGGGAGTAAGCAGAAATGCTACCGATGAAGAAATAAAAACGGCATATAAAGAACTTGCAAAAAAGTATCATCCCGATAATTATGCAAATTCTCCGCTTGCTGACCTTGCAGAGGAGAAGATGAAGGAAATAAACGAAGCATATGATACCGTTATTTCAAAAAGGAAGCGTAAATCGGGGGATAAAAACGGAAACTATTACACTTACGGTGAATTTGCCGATATAAGAAACCTTATCAATCAGGGCAGACTTGAAGAAGCTCAAGAGTTGCTTGATGGGATTTCCGCCAATAAGCGCAACGCCGAGTGGTACTTCTTAAATGGTGCTGTTCTTTATCGCAGAGGCTGGTACGATGATGCATACACCTCATATTCCACTGCATGCAGAATGGATCCTTCGAATATGGAATACCGTGATGCCCTGAACCGTATGGCGCGTCAACGTAACGGCTCGTTCAACAGTACTGGCGGTTACAACACAACCACTTATAACAGTGGCGGTTGCAGCGGATGCGATGTTTGTCAGGGACTGATATGTGCTGATTGCTGCTGCGAATGTATGGGCGGCGACCTTATCCGTTGCTGTTAAGGATCTTTTTATGAAAAAAACTTCTGTGATTTCAATTTGCGGTATCATAACGGCTCTTTCATTGGTGCTTATGATAATTGCAAACTTCGTGCCGTTTTTGACCTATGGCATACCTGCGATTGCAGGTGCTTTGACGGTCATCATAGTACTTGATATTGGTAAAAAATATGCATGGCTAGTGTATGCTTGTGTATCGGCTTTGAGCCTGATCCTTTGCAGTAACGAGCTTGAGCATGTATTTTCATATATTATGTTTTTCGGCTTTTATCCGATAATCAAGGCATATATTGAAAGAATAAACAAAAAATGTCTTTGCTATGCGGTAAAGATAGCATTGTTCACCGTCTGCTTTGGCTTGATGTATCTGTTTGTTACCTTCGTTCTGGGCATTGATTCCGACAGTTTCGGCGAGTTCGGCAGGTGGGGACTTCTTGTGTTCTTTGCATCGGCAGAGGTTATGTTTGTTGCATACGATCTTGCACTTACATCAATAATTGTGATGTATATTAATAAATATCGTAAAAAGCTAAAGAGATTTTTTAAATAAAGAGGTAGGACATATGGCAGATGTTGCGGTCATCGGTGCGGGCGCCAGCGGCTTGCTTTGTGCGGGAATCGCTGCACGTAACGGTAAAAGCGTACTGCTTATAGAGAGAAATGCCAAACCCGGTCGTAAACTGCTTATTACCGGCAAGGGCAGATGTAATATTACTAATTTTACTGATATTAACGGACTTATTTCAGCCGTAACTTCAAATCAGCGCTTTTTATACAGCGCCTTTTCAAACTTTTCTGCATACGATACAGTTGCTTTTTTTGAAGAGCTGGGTATTGCCACCAAAGTCGAGAGAGGAGACAGAGTATTTCCTGTATCAGACCGTGCAGTAGATGTTGTTGATGCGTTGCATCGTTTTTGCATCAGTAACGGTGTTAAGATCATCAACGGAAGAGCAGTTGATTTTATTTGTGATGATAATAAGATCGTTTCGGTAGTACTTGATAACGGAACTGATATATCTGCTGATAATTTCGTTCTTGCAACCGGCGGCAGATCATATCCTAAAACCGGCTCAAGCGGTGACGGATACATATTAGCGCAGAAATGCGGACATACTGTAACAGAGCTTATCCCGTCACTCGTTCCGCTTTGTATCCGTGAGGGCTTTGTGTCGGAGCTAATGGGTGTCAGTCTCAGAAATACTGCAATTAAAGTAGTGGACACAGTTACCGATAAAGTCATCTATACTGATTTCGGTGAAATGCTTTTTACGCATTTCGGTGTTAGCGGACCGATGATATTGAGTGCGAGTGCACATATGCGTAATATGAATAATGGCAGATATAAGATTCATATCGACTTAAAGCCGGCACTTGATGAGAAAAAGTTGGACGCTCGATTGCTTCGGGATTTTAAAGAAAACGCAAATAAGGATTTCATCAATGCGTTATGCGGGCTTCTTCCAAAAAAGATGGTACCGGTGATCGTACGGCTTTCAGCTATTGCACCGTCAACAAAGGTAAATCAGATAAGCCGTGAGCAAAGAGCAAAACTTTGCGGACTTTTAAAAGACCTTCAGCTTACTGTAACTGATTTCCGTCCAATAGACGAAGCAATAATCACCTCCGGTGGCATCAGCGTTAAAGAGGTCGATCCTAAAACCATGCACTCAAAACTGTGCGGTAATCTTTACTTTGCCGGAGAAATACTTGATGTAGACGCATATACCGGCGGTTTTAATTTGCAGATCGCATTTTCAACGGCATATACTGCCGCAAATTCTATTTGATAATTTTATAAGGAGTAATAAGATGATAGCAGTAGCAATTGACGGACCTGCAGGTGCAGGTAAAAGCACAATAGCAAAAACAGCAGCAAAGCGACTTGGTTTTATTTATGTAGATACCGGTGCTTTGTACCGTTCAATAGGATACTATGTGATTAAGCAGGGCAAAAGCCTTGAAATAAAAGAGGATATTGTTTCGTGCCTTTCATCAATCAATGTCGAGATTGAATTTGTTGATAATGAGCAGCATGTTATCCTTAACGGTGAGGATGTAAACGCATCTATTAGAACTCCCGAGGTATCTATTGCCGCATCAAAGGTATCTGCAGTACCGGAAGTACGCGAGTTTTTGCTTGGACTTCAGCGGGATTTTGCTAAAAAGTACAATTGCATTATGGATGGCAGGGACATCGGCACAGTAGTTTTGCCGAATGCTGAAGTAAAAATATTCCTTACAGCAAGCTGTGAAGAGCGTGCCAATCGCCGCTATAAGGAGCTTATAGAAAAAGGTGAGCAGGTAAATTACGAAGATGTCTTGACAGATATACAAAAAAGGGATTATAATGATTCTCATAGGGAAATTGCGCCTATGAAGCCTGCGGAAGACAGTGTTCTTGTTGATTCAACAGGTCAGTCTATTGAGCAAAATGTTCAGGCTGTTATTGATGTTATAAAAGCAAAGGTTCCTGAAATAAAATAAGTGGGGTCAAGCATTTGAATATTTTTCTTACTGTTTTAAGAATTATACTGTATCCGATCTACAGAATACTGTTCTGGTATTCGATCGAAGGAAAAGAAAATCTGCCAAAGGACAGATCGGTGGTTTTTTGTTCTAATCACATATCTCTTCTCGATCCAGTGTTGTGGCTTATAACTATACGCCGTCCGCGGGTTCATTTTATGGCAAAGGAAGAACTTTTTAAGATACCGATTTTTAAAAATCTTATCACTTGGGCTGATGCTTTTCCGGTCAGACGTGGCAAAGGAGATACAAGTGCGATATCCGAGTCGTTGGATGTTATTAAAAAAGGTCATGTTCTTGGTATTTTCCCCGAAGGCACACGTTCAAAGGATGGCAGACCGATGAGGGCAAAGTCCGGTGCTGCGTATATTGCAAATGAATCACATGTTGACATAGTTCCTGCAGCAGTTGTATGCAAAGGAAAGGTGCGACCGTTTAAAAGAGTGCGTCTTATAATCGGCGAGCCGATACCGTATGATAAAGTCGCCTTTACCAAGGAAGACAGAAGAAATGGTTTGCGGAACGCTTCCAATGTAATTATGGGAAGCATTACAGAACTTTGGGAAGCAGGTCAGCAAAAATGCGCAAAATAACGGTCGCAAAATCTGCCGGATTTTGCTTTGGCGTTGACAGAGCAGTAAAGCTTGTTGAGCAGTTGCTGGACAGCGGCAAAAAGGTAGCAACGCTGGGACCTATCATACATAATCCGCAGATGGTCGAGATGTTGTCACGACGCGGTGTTGTTATCGTTGATGATGAAAATAAAGTGCCAAGCGGCAGCGTGCTCGTTATACGTTCGCATGGTGTCAGCCGTGAGGTAGAGGAGAATATCGCTGCATCCGGATCTGAATGTTGCAACGCAACTTGTCCGTTTGTTTTAAAAATACACCGAATAGTCAATAAGAATTCTTCTGCTGATATTCCTGTGTTTATTGCAGGTGATGAAAATCATGCAGAAGTTATTGGCATAATAGGTCACTGTAACGGCAGGGTCTACTGCTTTAAAAGCGAGGCAGAGTTAGAAAATATTATAAAATCCGACCAAATAAATGCAGATACGCCAATTTGTGTTGTTGCACAGACAACATTTAATTCAAAAATTTGGTCTGAATGCAAAAAAAAATTAAAAAAAGTCTATACAAATGCAAAAATTTTTGATACAATATGTGATGCGACAGAATTGCGACAGAGTGAAGCGCAACAGCTTGCCGAGCAGAGCGACCTAATGGTAGTTGTCGGCGGGAGACATTCTTCAAACACCAAAAAGTTGTTTGATCTATGCTCTGAAAAATGCAAAACAGTTCTGGTCGAAAGTGCAGACGAATTGCTATATGAAGATATCGCATCTGCACAACTTGTTGGATTGACCGCGGGCGCTTCAACGCCTGCTGTTATAATTAAGGAGGTACTAAACACAATGACCGAAATCATCAATCAGGAAACCCAAGAAATTTTAACGGAGGAAACCGGCGCAGCTCAGGAGAAATCTTTTGAAGATATGACCTTTGAAGAGCAGATGGAATCATATTTGGATAAGATGAACACCGACCAGAGAGTTAAGGGCATAGTTCAGGCAGTTAACCCCGGCGAGGTTCGTGTAGATATCGGAAGAAAATACACCGGAATTGTTCCTGCTGACGAAATCAGCAATGATCCTTCACTTCGTCCCGAGGATGTAGTTAAGGTTGGCGATGAGATCGACCTCATCGTTATGAGAACAAATGACCAAGAGGGTATCATCACTCTTTCAAAGCGTCGCTATGATGCTCAGGCAGGTTTCTCAAAAATCGCTGATGCAAAAGAATCACAGGAGATTCTTGAGGGTACAGTTACAGCAGTTGTTAAAGGCGGCGTAACAGTTATCTGTGAGGGCATAAGAGTATTTGTTCCTGCTTCACACGCAACACTTTCAAGAAATGAATCACTTGAAGATCTTGTTGGCACACAGGTTAAGTTCCGTGTTATCGACATTCGCAGAGGTAGAAGTGTTGTCGGCTCTATCCGTTCTGTTCTTAAGGAGCAGAAAAAGGCAGAGCAGGAGGCATTCTGGTCAAGCGTTGAGGTCGGTGCAACATATACCGGCACTGTTAAGTCACTCACTTCATACGGCGCATTCGTTGATCTTGGCGGTGTTGACGGTATGATCCACATTACTGAGCTTTCATGGACACGCATCAAGCATCCGTCAGAGGTTGTAAAAGAAGGCGATGTTGTTGAAGTATATGTTAAGGATATCGACACCGAAAAGCACAAGATCTCACTCGGCTTCAAGAAGGCAGAGGATAATCCGTGGGAAGTTATCAAGACAAAGTACAGCGTTGGCGATGTAGTATCTGTTAAGATCGTAAGCTTTGCTACATACGGTGCTTTTGCTAATGTAATGCCCGGTATTGATGGTCTTATCCATATTTCACAGATTGCTGACAGACGTATTGAGAAACCGCAGGATGTTCTCAAAGCAGGCGATGTTGTTGATGCAAAGATCACAGATATCAACTATGAAACAAAGCGTGTAAGCCTTTCTATCCGTGCTCTTATCGAGAAGGAAGAAGTAGTTGAAGAAGTTGAGGATGCTGCAACAGAAGACGAGATCGTTGCAACAACAGAAGAATAATTTAGCTTTAAAGTATTCCCACCTTATCTCTAGGTGGGGATATTTTTTAGCAGAGGTGTAAATTTTATGACAGACGAACTTATACTTTTCGGAACCAAGTGCGACTACGGTGTTGTCGCAAAAGCACTCAACGGTGATGCCGGAGCACTCGGCAAAATGGTTGAAACTGCATCAGAGCACGGACTTTGCGGAAGACTTAATAAGAGTTATATTGCGTGGCTTTTAATTAACGATGAAAATGCATTTTCTCTATTTTATGAAATGAACCATGATGGCAAATGTGACAGTCTTGACAGTATTGCAATGCATGATATTGAGCTGATTTACAATATGTATCATGACGATTCGCTTATTGATTTTACTTCTTCTTGTCAGTTATCCTCACAAGAAACACGCAACGCAAACAAGCTTATCGCAGCGCTCTCAACTACACAAAATGCCACTGATTTTATGGAGATGGTTAAGCAACATTACCGTAACTTCGGAGTCGGAATGCTTGGCAATAATGCCGCTTTCCACATCGCCGATGATGAAGGTCTTCAATTTGTGCCGATTGTGCACGATGAAAAGATAATGCTTTGTGACCTTTGGGGATATGAGATCCAGAAAAAGCAACTTACTGATAATACAGAGGCTTTTCTTGCAGGTAAAATTGCAAACAATGCTCTGCTTTACGGTGATGCCGGCACAGGCAAATCCACCTGCTGCAAGGCATTGCTTAATGAATATAGCGCGCAGGGCCTTCGCATGATCGAGATATATAAGCATCAGTTTTCAAAGCTGCCTCAATTAATCCACTCATTGCGTGACCGCAATTATAAATTTATTATATTTATGGACGATCTGTCTTTTGAGGATTTCGAGGTCGAGTATAAATATCTTAAAGCAGTTATCGAAGGCGGTCTTGAAAAGAAACCGGATAATGTTGTTATATATGCAACATCAAACCGTCGTCACTTGATCCGTGAGACCTTTTCTGAACGAGAAGCAGGCGATGATATCCATGTTGCTGATACTATCGAAGAAAAACTTTCTCTTGCAGATCGCTTTGGTGTATCTATTTGCTTTGTCAAACCCCTTCAGTCAGAATATTTTGAAATAGTTATACATCTTGCCCGTGAAAACGGAATTGATATGAATGAGGATGAGCTTCGTTCTCTCGCACGCAAGTGGGGAATGAGGAGAAGTGGTATGTCGGGAAGAGTTGCACAGCAGTTTATCAATCATTTGCTTGGAAAATAGTATTGACATTCACTATCTTACGGTGTATAATCAATTACAATATTTGTTTCGTATCTAAGGAGCTTACTAATGGACGACTGTGATAACGGTGATCCGTACAGTACATACACTATAAAAATTTTATAAACAACGCTTACATGCTTAAAACTAT
>JAFPAK010000155.1 GCA_017390825.1 Clostridia bacterium | reverse complement strand
GGGTTATGAGTATAAACAGAAGTAGCTTTCGCATATATTGTGGTATCGGATCAAAAGAAAGGAATGAATTTAATTTATGTTCAACTTTTTGCCTGAGGGAAATCTTATCGACACAAAGGAAAACAAAGCAGCGTTATCCTCAATCCAGACATTGAACGAAGCTGCGGCAAAGGAAACGGTTCTTGAAGCACGTGCTCTTGTGTGCGATCAGAACCACAATCTTATCGTTGACCTTGGTTGCATTAAAGGTATTATCCCACGCTTTGAGGGAGCAGTCGGCATTGCCGAGGGGACTGTTCGGGATATCGCAATTATATCAAAGGTTGGCAAACCGGTATGCTTTACCGTCACCGCAATCACTACCGATGAATCGGGAGAGAAGATAGCCGTTCTGTCACGACGCAGAGCGCAGGAGCTGTGTGCGATGCACTACATATCCACACTTACAGTCGGTGATATAATAGAAGCCACCGTTACCCATCTTGAACCGTTCGGCGCATTTTGTGATATCGGATGCGGAATTGCATCACTCCTGCCTATCGATTCAATATCCGTCTCCCGGATATCTCATCCTTGTGACAGATTTTCACCCGGCGACAGAATTCGTGCGGTCATCAAAAGCATTGAAAACGGCAGAATAACCCTTTCACAAAAGGAGTTGCTCGGTTCTTGGGAGCAAAACGCCTCTATGTTCAAGCAGGGAGAAACAGTTTCCGGCATCATTCGTTCGGTGGAGGATTATGGAATATTCGTTGAACTGCTGCCCAACCTTGCGGGACTTGCAGAGCCGAGAGAAGGTGCCCGCCCGGGTCAGATGGCAAGTGTATATATTAAAAGTATTATCCCCGATAAAATGAAAATAAAACTTATAATTATTGATACTTTTGACCGTAAAGAAGAAAGCAGAAATTCAAAATACTTTTTCAAAGGCGATCATATTGACCGATGGGATTATTCTCCCATCAATGCAGAGAAACTGATCTGCAGCGTTTTTTAAATTTTAAGAGTTCTTGCATAGTGAAACAGATATTGCTGGGCAATACCCTTGTATTGTCCGGCATTTTCAGGTAAGCCATCAGGATAAAACTGCTCCATCACCCGCTTCATCCACACATCAAGAGGAAATGCTTCATATCGTGCGCAACAGAAAAGAAGAGCACATTCTGCTACCTTCGGCCCTACTCCTTTAATCTTCATTAATTCCGCTCTTGCATCGTCGAATGGCATACTTTCAAGGGCATCGAGATCTATTTGGCCCGATGCTATCTTGTCTGCTGCATCTATTATATACTTTGCACGGAAGCCTGCCCGGATGACAGACAGATCCTCGAGTGTGAGCCGCGCGATCTTCTCTGCGGTCGGAAAAGAATACACATTACCGCACTTTTCACCGAACGAGATGCAAAGCCTGTCGATAATACCCTTTATACGAGGAATATTGTTATTCTGCGATATTATAAAGGAGCATATCGTTTCCCACTTGTCCTGTTTTAATATATGTATGCCATCCGCAACTGAAATAGCCTTCTTCAGTGTTTCATCCTCTGCCAGTGTCTTTTTCAATGATACATAATCAAAGTCAAATGAGAAATAGTGATACAGCTCATTTTCAAACCTCTCTTTGTCCGTATCGAAAAAGGTTATCTTCTCCCCTTGCTGCTGCATCTTCAGCTCTCTTTTTCCAACTACACCGTACCATATACCGTCTTTTTCGTAAAAGCGAAAAGCCTGACCGCAATCAAGGGTAAGGGCAAGACTGAATTCGCTGTTATATACTATACAGTCGTTACCTACATACTCAACCTTCATTAAAAATTCCTGCCTTTTAAAAAACTGTTTTAATTATAGCATAAATATGATATAATATCTATATTAAATATGTGGATAGGAAGTATATTGTTATGCGTGATGATATTTGCAGTATTCCGGTCAGCGACGTGTTTGAGCCAAAATGCGGGTGTCCCGTGTGCCGACTTCGTGATATGCTGAAACAGCGTATGGTGGATTATATCCTCGGTGCAGCTATGATGGAGCCGGATGTCCGCCAAAAAACAAATGAAATGGGCTTTTGCCGTGAGCATCTCACCGATATGATGAATGCAAAAAAGCGTTTACCTCTGGCGCTTGTGCTTGAAACACATCTTGACTATTTAAAAAACGATTTATTCAAAGAGTCTTTTTTCAAGCCGTCAACAAAAAAGCAGTTATATAAAACCTCAAAGATAGAAAGCACCTGCTTTGTGTGCGATCGCATTGAATGGGGAATGGAAAGAATACTTGCCACAATGTTCAAAACATATTCAGAACAGCTCGAATTCCGTCAGCTTTTCAACGAGCAGGAATATCTGTGTCTTGTGCATTACCGACTTTTACTTTCACTTTCATCTGAAAGCCTTGATAAAAAAACAGCCGCAAAATTTAATGAAGATATTAAAACTCTTTGCAAGAATTATCTTTCATCACTATATGACGATGTGCATCAATATACAAAAATGTTTGATTATCGCAACTCCTCCGATGAAAACAAGGATTGGGGAAGCTGTAAGGATTCTATTGAGCGTACATACGAATTTTTGTGCGCTGAAAATGCGGAGTAATATGTTATGAAGAATGTTCAAATATTCACAGACGGTGCCTGTTCCGGCAATCCCGGTCCCGGCGGATGGGGAGCGGTGCTGCGTTACGGAGATAAAGAACGTGAAATGTCCGGCGGCGATGCCGACACCACTAATAACCGTATGGAGCTTACCGCTGTCATCAGCGCACTTAAAGCGCTTAAAGAGCCGTGTTGCGTCACACTTACCACTGATTCAAAATATGTGTGTGATGCTATCAATCTGGGTTGGGCTGCAGGCTGGAAGAAACGCGGTTGGAAAAAAGCAGACAACAAACCAGCTTTAAACGCAGATCTTTTCAGCGAGCTTCTCGATTTATGTGGTAAGCACGATGTTACCTTCGTTTGGGTAAAAGGTCACGCCGGTCACCCCGAAAATGAGCGTTGCGATCGGCTGGCAGTATCACAGATAGAGAATTACAGACATTAATTTTAAAGGACAGATAGTCAAGTGCTATCTGTCCTTTAATTTTTATTTAGTTTTTGTTGCGAATTCAAAATCATTACCGAACATTTGTGACAAAACGTCCTCATAGGTGTTTCTTTCTATTTCGTTACCGTCACCGTCGTAAACGATCTCCTCTTTTTGTGAGCCGGATTCATAATATGTGTACACGATTTTTGAAAGCACCTTTCCGTCCTTATCATAATTGACTCGGCTTGTCATATTACCATCTTCATATTCCATCTCCGAACGGTATGCCAATACATGATCCTCGTTGTAAACCTCGCTGAAGGTCTGATTTCCATCTTCATCATAATGTGCATACCACTCGCTGATGATAGTGCCGTTATTATCCTTGAATACAGAATAGAGTCCCTGATGATCTGCGTTGTATGCGTCGATTGAAACACCGTTGTCGCTTTCATTCTTTTCGGTGTAGCTGATGGCATTTTTATCGCCTGCAACGGTTGTGATCTGCTCGATAAACTTATCTACCTCCTGATTCTGACCGCAAGCCGCAAACGCAGCCATTATCATTACAAGTAACATACATACTGCTAAAATTCTGAATTTCATAATAAAAACCCTCCTAAATTTCGTATATTGCTTTAAAACAGACATCTTCGCCTACCATACCGCAAAGATGAACTGAATTATCCATAGCCTTAGATTTGATATCTATTCTGTCACCGAGCTTAGCTTCCGTTACAAAATCTATTGTAAAACCTTTTGCAAGAGAAAGATAGCAGCTCTCCGGCAGATTGTCAAACACGATATCAGCATAATAAGTATTATTTAAGTGACCGTTGTTATCAATACGGCTGGGCTTGACGATCTCATATGAGGTTATATTATTGCCCACCGTTATCCTCGCCCGTTTCGGCGTACCTGCGGAATTTGTTCGTTCAAAGTCCGACGGCATCGGATCTCCTAATACAGTTGTATCGGCAAGGCCGTGATTTTTAAAATCAACAAGTGCCACCGATGAGCAGCCTTCAATTATCAAATCGCCGCTTTCATCATACCAGTTGTACGAACGGAAAAAGCGTATTCCCTTCTGACCTCTGTTCCATGTGACCATACGGATCTTTTCATTAATACATGGCAGACGGTTGATAACAACAGCTGTGCAGCTTATTACAAAAGCATAACCACGATCCATCAGCGTCATCATATCATAGCCGTAATGATGCATATGCTGCTCGCCCGCCTCCTGCTGATACTTGAGTATCGAGGAATAGCGGAGCATACCCTTATAACCTACATCAAAAGAGGTAATATTAAAATCGTATATGTATTCTGAACTATTCATCAAACTACCACCGCTTTGAATATACTTTTATATTATATTATATTTTTTTGCAGTAATCAAGAATAATATTGATTTTTTTACAAATTGGACTTATAATTAATTTATACCAAGCTATTTTTCATATATTTGGAAGGTAAAACAATGAGAATTATTCCTTTTTCTCCGCCGGATATAGGCGAAGACGAAATAAATGCTGTTTGCGAAGTCCTGCGTTCAGGTTGGATAACAACCGGTCCTAAAACCAAGCAGTTTGAAAATGAGCTGGCATCATATTGCGGCACACAAAAATCTGCCGCTTTAAACTCTGCCACCGCAGGTATGGAGCTTATTTTACGCATTCTCGGTATCGGCAAAGGGGATGAAGTCATTACTTCCGCTTACACATATACTGCCTCAGCAAGCGTTATACACCATGTCGGCGCTAAAATAGTACTTTGCGATACTGCAAAGGATAGCTTTGAGATGGACTATGATGTGCTTGAAACTCTGATAACCGATAAGACCAAAGCTGTAATTGCAGTTGATATTGGCGGTATGATGTGTGATTACGAGCGCATTTTTGAAATTGTAAACAGAAAAGCATCACTATTTAAGCCGAATAACGATATTCAAAGGTCTTTCGCAAGATGTATCGTTATTGCAGATGCAGCTCATTCTCTAGGGGCTATTTATAAAGGTCGCCGCAGCGGCGCAGTTGCCGATTTCACGTCATTCTCATTCCACGCAGTTAAAAACCTCACCACAGCCGAAGGCGGCGCAGTTACATGGCGCAACACAGATGTGCTTGATAACGATGAGTTGTACCGAAACTTTATGCTGATGTCATTGCATGGGCAAAATAAGGATGCACTTGCAAAAACCAAGGTTGGCGCATGGGAATATGATATAGTTGCACCGCTTTATAAATGTAATATGACAGATATTGCAGCAGCAATGGGACTTGTCCAGCTTGCAAGATATGACGGAATATTACAGCTCCGTCATGAGCTTATCAACACATATAACTCATTGCTTTGTGATGAGCGTTTTTCAAGCCTGATGCACAAAACCGATGATAGGATTTCAAGCGGTCATTTGTATCTGCTTCGCATCAACGGTATAAACGAGCAAAAGCGCAACGAGATCATAAATGATCTTTCACAAAAGGGAATCAGTACAAACGTACATTATAAACCGCTGCCTATGCTGACTGCTTATAAAGATCTTGGTTTTGATATCAAGGATTTTCCTAATGCATACGAGCAGTTTGCAAATGAGATAACGCTGCCGTTAAATACGAAAATGACTGTTGATGACGCAGAATATGTTGCAAAAGAATTATTAAAGCTTATGTAAAAATACCCGTGTGTTTTGTTAAAACGCACGGGTATTTTTTTAAAGTGTTATAAGACCGACAAGTGCTTTTCGCAGCAGAAGTGTGTCTTTACCGTTTATCTTACCGTCAGAATTCACATCTGACAAATCAGAACAAATTGCCCAATCGGAATCAATTCCTGCTATATATCGGCGAAGCTGCAAAAGATCTTTG
>JAFPAK010000154.1 GCA_017390825.1 Clostridia bacterium | reverse complement strand
CGTCAGATATCTTGGTCGTAGCCACCTGAGAAACAGAGGTTATATCGGAATCCATCTTTATATTGCCGAGCACCGTAACAGTGTTATTTTTACTGTTGAAGCTGATAAGGCGCGATGTTGCATAATGCGTTACGATATTTCCCTGTGCATCATCGCTGATATTATCGGGAGTTGTGTTGCCGATTTCGGTTATAAATATCTGATCTTTTTTGTCGCCGGTCAGATTGCATACGGCAAAGTCGGTATATTTCTCTTGCGCCGTGCAGGTGAGCTTATTATTTTCAAGAACAAAAACGCTGAGCTGATTAGTGCTTTCAGCATAAAGAGGTGCGCCCACGATTATTTCATAGCCCGTATCTGAACAAAGATCAGAAAAGAGCAGACGCTCAATAGACGAAGCGTTGATAGTAATATCAGAAAGCGATCTCCATTCATCACCATAGGCTGCAATGTAGTTTAAATGTATCCCATTATTAAGCGAATAAAATACAAAATACTCGTCAGTACCGTCGCTGTTGATATCGTACGCAGTGCAGGCATTGCGGTTAGTACCTGAATAAGGATTGACAAGCTCATAGCTGCCTTCAACTGCATCATCGAGAGCAGTGGCAACAAAACGGAGATCTCCCGAAATTTTCGGTGCTTCGAAAAGTGTTGCAGGCTCAGCAAACAGCCTTGCACATGAGCTTGTGCAAAGCATAACTGCTATTAACAATGCTATAAGCCGTAACCTTTTCATAAAAGCTGCTCCTAGTCTGCAAACGCAAATTCATCAATCGACATAAATCGGTATCCGTTTTGCTTTAATTCCTTGAATTTTTTGATAGCGAGCGATGTTCCTCTTGCGACACAGGTCTTAGGTTCATCTACCGATCTTACTCGGACACCTATGTATTCGGATATAAAATCCGCAAGACCATATAAAAGCGAGCCACCGCCGATGAGATATATGCCGTTTTGTTTAACATCACCGACTATTTCCGGTGCGGTCTTTTCAAGCACACTCTGTATTGCAATGCAGATATCAAGCGCAGTATCGTAAAGAGCAGTTATCATTTCGCTGGTGCTTATCTCAAATACTGTGGGCAGACCTGTGAATTGGTGTTGCCCTTTTGCAGTTACTGTAAGCTCAAGCTCACGGGGCTTGACACATCCTATCTGCCTCTTTATCATCTCCGCTGTCTGCGGACCGATAACGATATTGTGCTCATATTTGATATAACGCTCGATAGCACGGTTGAATGCCATTCCTGCTGAAGGGATGGTCTGATATTCAGCAATACCGCCCATCGAAAGTGTCGCAATATCAGTAGTTTCTGCACCGATATCGGCAATTATAGTGCCTTTCGGTGTGGTAAAATCTATTCCTATTCCAAGCGCTGCTGCAATAGGTGCTTCAAGAGTACAAACATCCTTTGCACCTGCTGAATAAAGCGCATTACACAAAGCGCGCTTCTGCATATCTGTTATTGAGCCGGGGACAGCTGCCATAACTCTTGCTTTGAAAAGCCGGTTATCAGCAACCTTGCTCAAAAATGCACTGAGCATATGTTCTGCCAGATCATATTCCGCAATAACACCGTTTACTATCGGGCAGACTGCCGTAACGCTGTCCGGTGTTCTGCCTATCATTCGGTAAGCGTCATCACCTGCAGCAACAAGCTCACCCGAATGCGAATAATATGAAATTGCAGTTTGCTCATCAAGCACTATGCTTTTGCCCGAGCATATTACTGTACGCTGCGAGCCTAAGTCTATACCGAAATTGGTAGCCATTATAGCCTCCGTGTGTTTTACTGTTGAATAGAATTACAACCACTATAATTCCAAGTATAATTATATTATAAATCAAGCAAATTTACAAGTAATATTGAAATAATTATAAAAAAATTAATATTTTTTATAAACATCAAAAGAAAGTTGTTGAGGATGGGAATTTTCGGTTATATAATTAGCAATAATGAATGTTTTTGGAGGAAAAGTGATGAATTTTAATAGCCGTGAAGAGATAATAGCGCTCACTCCGCAGTGGAAAGGTGAGCGTATGGCAGACGGAAGACCGTATGTTGCTCCCGAATATCTTGAGAAACTCCGTGGTATGACCTTGGAGGAGGTCTGGAAACCGATATTTTTAAAAGGATATGAAAGCCAGTTTGAGGGCGACCTCAGAACCTTGCATGATGACGGCAGAAAGCTTATCGGCCGTGCTGTTACCTGTAACTTTGTTCCTACCCGACCGGACCTGCACGAAGTAATGTTTGCAAAGGGTGCTGAAGAGGGAAGAAAGGGCAATTACAACCAATGGGTCATCGATTCACTCGTTGAGGGTGATGTAGTTGTTGCTGATATGTATGATAAGATATACAAGGGAACGTTCCTCGGCGGTAACTTAACAACCGCTATCAAAACCAAAACAAAGACTGGCGGCGGTGTTATCTGGGGCGGTGTCCGTGATGTTGAGCAGATGAAGCAGGTCGAGGGTGTTCAGGTATATTACAGAGGTATCGACCCAACTCCTATCCGTGATTTTATTATGACCGGCTTCAATACCGTTACAAGAATAGGTAAAGCGGTTGTTCTTCCGGGCGATATCGTGTTCGGCGCAGGCGGCGGTGTTCTGTTTATTCCCGCACATCTCGTTGAAGAGGTGGTTGACGGCGCTGAAAAAACGCACGTTAAGGACGATTTCGGTTTTGAAATGATCGCACAGAATAAGTTTACAACTGCACAGATAGATAAAAATACATGGACAGAGGATATGCTCGATCTGCTCGTTGATTGGATCAATACCGATCCGAGAGGCGAGAAGTACCGCAATCTTGATTGGTCACATGAATATGATCTTGCACGCAACGGCGATCCCGATGATACGCAAACAGCACTTTAAAATTTGTACCCATTTATTTATCCCCTATAAAAAATCCGCCTTGGAAGTTTATACTTCCAAGGCGGATTTGTTTTCTTATTATGATTTAAAGAATGCTGAATGCCACTACCAGTGAAGCGAATACGATCGAAACCATCGAAAGAAGCTTGATAAGAATATTGATTGCAGGACCGGATGTGTCCTTGAACGGATCGCCAACGGTATCACCTACGACTGCTGCTTTATGACAGTCGGAGCCTTTGCCGCCGTGAGTTCCGCTTTCGATATACTTCTTTGCATTATCCCAAGCGCCGCCGGAGTTGGACATAAATACAGCCATCAAAAATCCTGATGCGGTCGCACCTGCAAGCATACCAACAACACCGGTACAGCCGAGGATAAGACCTACAATAACGGGCACTACAACTGCAACAACTGTTGGAAGTATCATTTCACGAAGACTGGATTTTGTACATAGGTCAACGCATTTAGCGTAATCGGCATCTGCCTTGCCTTCCATAAGTCCGGTGATTTCTCTGAATTGGCGTCTTACCTCTTTCACAACGCTCTGCGCAGCTCTGCCCACAGATTTCATTGTAAGCGCAGCAAATACAAACGGCAGACAAGCGCCGATAAAAAGACCGATAAGCACGGTTGGATTAGTCAGACTAAGGTTTGAGATCTTTTCTGCACCGCCGGGAATAGTATTTACTTTGTCAATATACGATACCATAAGAGCAAGCGCTGTGAGAGCAGCAGATCCGATAGCAAAGCCCTTACCGGTTGCAGCAGTGGTGTTGCCGAGTGAGTCGAGCGCATCTGTACGCTGGCGGACTTCCTTTTCAAGTCCTGCCATTTCGGCAATACCGCCTGCATTGTCAGCAACAGGTCCATATGCGTCGGTAGCGAGTGTAATACCTAGAGTTGAGAGCATACCTACAGCAGCAAGCGCAATGCCATAAAGACCGAGCGCAGCGTTACTTCCACCACCCGATACAAAGTATGAAACAAGCACGCAGATTGCGATGATAACTATCGGCAACGCAGTTGAAAGCATACCGAGGGATATACCGCTGATGATTATGGTAGCAGAGCCTGTTTCTGATGAGTCTGCAAGGTTCTTGGTTGGTTTATAGGTGTCAGATGTGTAATATTCGGTTGACTGACCGATTAGCACGCCTGCGACGAGTCCTGCGAAGATAGCAAAGTACATTGTCCAATGCTCTGAACCGAGTACAAAGTACACGAGAGGGAAGGAAAGCACAGCAATAAGTATTGCCGAAAAATTTGTACCTCTGCTCAATGCTTTAAGCAATGATTTCTGACTTGCATTTTCCTTTGTTTTAACAAAGAATGTGCCAATTATCGAGCAAACAATACCTACTGTTGCAATAAGCATAGGTAATGCAAGTGCGTTGATATTGCCGAATGCAGCAACACCTAAAGCGGCTGCAGATATGATAGAGCCAACATACGATTCGTAAAGATCTGCGCCCATACCTGCAACGTCACCTACATTATCGCCGACATTGTCAGCAATAACGGCAGGATTACGTGGGTCGTCCTCAGGAATTCCTGCCTCAACCTTACCGACAAGGTCAGCACCGACATCAGCGGCCTTGGTAAAGATACCGCCGCCGACACGGGCAAACAGCGCCATTGATGATGCACCCATACCAAAGGTGAGCATAGCACCGGTGATATTAGCAGGTGAAAGATCGAATATAACTTTAAGAATAAAGTACCAGATAGAAATATCAAGCAGTCCCAAACCTACTACCGTAAAGCCCATTACAGAACCGGCTGAAAAGGCAACACGCAAGCCTTTGTTCAAGCCGTCACGGCAGGCATTTGCCGTTCTAGCGTTGGAAAGAGTTGCGATCTTCATTCCGATATATCCGGAAAGCGCCGAGAAGAATCCGCCGGTAACGAATGCAAACGGTACATAAGGGGTGAGCATTCCGAAGATTGCCATTATACCAAGAATAACGAACAGTACCGCAAAGAAAACGAGTACTATCACATACTGTCTTTTAAGGTATGCGTTGGCACCCTGACGGATGGACTGAGAAATTTTCTGCATCTTTTCAGTACCCTCAGAAAATTTCAGCACTTTTCTCGCTGTAAAAAACGCAAACAGCAAAGCAAGTGCAGCACCGATGAATGTTGCCAAAATTAAATAATCTCCCATAAAATAATCTCCATTTCCTATAAAAAGAGTTGTAAATTATATTATAACTCAAAATTGGTAATTGTCAATAAAAATATGTATAAGTTATTGGGCAAACCGTTAAAGAAAATACCTCCCCGTTAAGGGAAGGCATTTATCTATCTTATTTTTGAGCCGGCGGGGATACCCTCAGGGAATACCACTTTAACTCCGTCAGGCGTGTCAGCTGCAAGTATCATACCGCTTGATTCAACGCCGCAAAGTGTTACCGGCTTTAGGTTTGCAACCACGATCACCGATTTATTTACAAGCTCTTCGGGCTTATAATATTGTGCAATTCCGCTTGCAACAGTACGGTGAGTACCGCTTCCGTCATCAAGTGTTAATTTAAGAAGCTTTTTCGCTTTCTTGATAGGCTCGCATTCAAGTACTTTTGCAACACGCAGATCACATTTTGCAAATTCATCTATTCCTATCTCATCAAGGAATGCGACAAATTCCGGTCGTTCATCAGCTTTTTGGGCAGCTTCACGCTCTTTTGCAACCTCTTCAAGGAATTTTTCAGCGTCAATTCGTGAGAATAGCACGCTTGGTGTGCCAACCTTGCTGCCCTCGGTCAATGCACCGAACTTTTCAAGTGATTCATAGCTTGTGATGGCACAGTTCATCTGTTTTTGAATTTCTTTTGCGGTATCAGGCATAAAAGGAGTGAGCAAAACGGATATAAATCTGATACTTTCAAGCAGATTATAAAGCACCGTACCGAGCCTTTTCTTCTTGTCCTCATCCTTTGCCAAAGCCCAAGGTGCAGTTTCGTCAATATACTTGTTTGAACGTTTGCAGAGTGACATCACAGCGTCAACTGCATCCGCAAGACGGTATTCGTTGATATATTTATCAACTGCCTTTACCGTGTCATAAGCGCAATTGATAAGCTCATCGTCAAGTTCCTCCTTGCAGTCAGGAGACATGATAACGCCGTCAAAATACTTATTCTGCATTGCGATAGTACGGTTTACAAGGTTGCCGAGTGTGTTCGCAAGATCTGAATTGTAGCGCTCGATCATAGTTTCATAGGTGATAGAGCCGTCGTTTGCATGGGGCATTTCCGAAAGCAGGTAATATCTAACTGCGTCAACACCGAATTTCTTTGTAAGCTCGTCGGCATATATAACATTTCCACGCGATTTTGACATTTTGTCCTCACCGAAAAGCAGCCACGGATGACCATAGACCTGCTTGGGCAACGGCTCGCCGAGTGCCATAAGCATTATCGGCCAGTAGATCGTGTGGAAACGCACGATATCCTTACCAATGATGTGCACATCTGCCGGCCAATACTTATTGTATAGTTCGCCGGAGCCGTCAGGATCATAACCCAGCGCAGTGATATAGTTTGAAAGCGCATCTATCCAGACATATATAACATGTTTGTCATCAAAAGTTACCGGCACGCCCCATTTGAACGAGGTACGGGATACACAGAGATCCTGGAGTCCGGGCTTAATGAAATTGTTAAGCATTTCCTTTTTGCGTGCTTCGGGATAGATAAAATTATCATTTTCCTCAATAAACTGCTCAAGCTGCTTTTGATATTTTGAAAGACGCAAAAAATAAGCTTCTTCCTTGGCAGGCTTGACCTCTCTGCCACAGTCAGGGCATTTGCCGTCAACAAGCTGGTTTTGTGTCCAGAAAGACTCGCACGGTGTGCAGTAAAGACCTTCATACTCTGATTTATATATATCGCCTTGGTCATAAAGCTTTTTAAATATCTTCTGTACTACCTTTTCGTGATAACTGTCGGTAGTACGGATGAATTTATCATAGGTCGTGTTCAACGTATCACAAATATCCCTGATCTCGCCTGCGACCTTAT
>JAFPAK010000153.1 GCA_017390825.1 Clostridia bacterium | reverse complement strand
GTTTGAACTTTGCCGTCTTTTGTAACAGTAACAGGATCATTACTTGAATCCTTTATTGTTATCGAAACATTTGCATCAAAATTTGCCGCCTTAATAATGTTGGAGCCGGAGGTGATATTGTAAGAAAAATAGGCGTAGGCGGTAATGCTCATTGCTGCCAAACAAACAACCATAATTGCAATGGTCATTGCAACACGAGCAAGCATTACCTTTTCACGTATTTTTCCGTGTTTCGGTATGTAGAAAAACTCGTTATAAAGTTTTCTCACACCATCATCCTCCTTTCAAAATTTGCTTTGGTAGTTAGTTTTTCTTTATTTGGTCTGCCTTGACGGTTATGCCAAGATCGACCTCCGGAACAGTATCGCCACGGTAGTTGGCAACGTTACCAACCTCTTCGGGCATACGGACGATCAGTGCGATGTATTTCGTTGCACCGGGATTTAATACCGCAGTTTCGGTGTCATAGTTATGTAAGGGCATATCTGCAAGTTTCACAGCAGCATTTCGGTCATGAACGCTATTCTTCATTGCATCCTCACTGTCGGCGATTGTAAGACCGAATTTTAAGTAGTCCTGCAGCATAAAATCCTGACCAAACACGTTAGTTGCAACGATACAGCCATTTACATTAACTGCCGTGGAAAACTTGAATGGTACAGTACCTTTGTTTTCCACTTTCAGATATACGACCTGCACGTAGCCGGGTTCGTATAGCGCTTCTTCATCAAATATCTTGGTCTGACTGTCAACCTCTTCCCATTTTCCATCGGTTAGACGGTGGGATACCACCAATTCAAAATCCGCGAAATGAAAAATATTGTTGATTTCGGGAGAGGTATCAGTAAACCACGCCAGCGATGCACCTGTGCCGAGAATGCCCCAAATAATGAGGGCGCACAGGCTGAGGGCTAAGGCTATTCTTTTATAGGGTGTTTTCTTTGCGTTGGGCTTCACGCCTTATTCCTCCTTGTGATATCAGCGTTTTGCGGCGTATTCTTCCTTCTCCTTATCCTTTTTACGCCAGAACAAAAGAATAATTAACATTGCTCCTGAGCAGAGCATAAGTGCAAACCACAATCCCATGTGGGAGTTATCACCGGTTTGCGGCGGTTTGGGATCGTCCGGCTCTACGGGGAATTCCTCAATCATAAACTCCCAATCGAGATAGCCAATCTTGTTTTGATATTCGTTAGGAAGCTCCACGGGAACGTTCAACGTCACATCCAAGTTGACCTCACCACCCGAATAGAGCGTACCGAGATATACCCAATCGGTAAGCTGCGCCGTTTCGTTGGCGGCGGCATCAAACATATACGCCATTTCGTTATCGCTGCTCTTGGCTACTTTCAAGCCGAGTTGCGAAAGAAATTCCACAGAATCCTCATGCGCTCCGAGAGAGCGAATATATATCTTCACCTTTACCTTGTTATCCGCATTGTTTTTTACGGTGATTTTCTGCGTTAAGGTATCGCCGGGCATAACACCCTTAAAATTCGGGAAAAGATCGGTCAGCGAATGATCGCTACCGGGTTCAAAAACAAAACTTCCTGCATTTCCGCTGTAAGTCACCTTGCCGTCCGCCGCAAATACGGTCACAGTGGAAGAAAGGAGCAGAACGACGGTAAATAGTAATGCAATTATCTTCTTCATCTACACATCCTCCAAAGGCTGATGAGAGTTGACTCCATCACGCCTGACAAATAATAATTTTTCGTTTTTGCTCGTTTCATCACTTGTAATATGGCATATTACTGCGTTCTTCAACTTCGCCTCTCCAAAAAATTATTTATTTGGCAGGTCGAAGAGTTTATCTCTGCTGCTTTTTTCTGAAAGGCGAAGCGTGAAATTTGCAGTAAGGCTTTCGCCTTACAAAAACAAACGCAAGAAAAGCGGGAAAAATCAGCGAGAGAAACCGTAATTGAGCCAGCTCTCATCAGCCTCGGGGCCAACCGGAGGCGGTATAGGTGTTACCGTCGCTGATGGGGTTATTTTCACTCTGTACGGCTTGTGCATTGACAGTTAATGTCAATGTTTTACCGAGATAACTGTTATCAACCTTGGAGCCGACGATCTCCACGTGGGAGAACACATCAGGAGTAGTCTCGCCGGGATTTACGATGCCGGTATAATAATACCAGCCGTCGTGCAGTACCCAATGTTCTTCATTGATGTTGAGCTTAAAGCAGTCCTCGGCGGTCAACTCCTGTGAATCCACACCGTAAACCATCTTCACACGAAGATAGAAAGGATGCTCGCAATCGCTCTCGATACTGACCTTCTTGGAAACAATATCTCCGGGAACGATATACACGCCCTCTTTAGGGAACTCTTTTCCTTGGTCAGTCATTTCGTGGATAATAAACTGAATATTACCGGAGGTCACGACATTGGTGGCTTTTCCGACGGTTGAGTAATATGCAAGTGTTGCCTGGCTCATAAGGGTTATGAGTGCTGCCATAAGAGCAACGACGAATATTTTAATCTTGATCTTGCCCAACATAATGTCCTCCTTTTGCAAGATTTTGCCTCTCAGCAATCAAAAGGCATAAATAAGGGACTTATGCCTTTTGATTGCCGCCTATCCCCGAAAAGGGATAGGACGGACTTTGTTATCATATTTACAAGGATAGCTGACTTTTTATTAGTTTGCGACGGTTACACCGTCAACGATAATGGTAACATTATTGAGCATTCTGTTGAAATCAGCTTCATCACCGTCGCCCATAAACAGGCTGGTGAAGTTTTCAGCATTAACCTTAACAACACCGTTCTCGGTTACGTATACACAGTTATCTATCGTGATAACACTGCCGGCTGCACCACTATTGAGAGCACCCTTGTTCATTGCCATAT
>JAFPAK010000152.1 GCA_017390825.1 Clostridia bacterium | reverse complement strand
TAAAACGGCAAGACTTATAAACCGTGGCCATACATATGATGAGTTTGTTGTAGGATATAATATGCTTAAAAAAGCAGGGGTGAGAGTTTGCGTTCATATTATAAATGGTCTGCCGCATGAAACCAAGGATATGATGATACAAACTGCAAAGCAGCTTGCTGGTCTGAAACCTGATGGTATAAAGATACATTCGTTGCATATTTTAAAGGGCACAAAACTCGCACAAATGTATCTTGACGGTGAATTTTCTTTGCAGTCGTTAGATGATTATATCGACACGGTTGTGCGTCAACTTGAGATTTTGCCACAGGATACGGTGATAGAGCGGCTTACGGGTGACGGCGACACTTCAAAAATGCTTGCTCCTGATTGGAGCAGAAACAAAAAGGCGGTGCTTGCCGGTATTGATAAGGAACTAGCAAAAAGAGATACTTATCAGGGTAGGTTATATACTATTTAAGTTCGATTTATTGTGTTTACTGAATGTATGCACTATTTTGAATTGACTTTATGTATGCCTTGTGCTACAATATCAAAGAAAACAAAGGAGGTTATTATTTATGAAAAGATCAACTAAAATCGGAGCGTTGTTAATTGCGCTGTGTATGCTGTTTTCGATATTTTCGCTCGTATCAGCAGAAGCAGTAAGAAAAGTCGGTGATACTAATAACGACACAATTATCAACGGAAAGGATGTGTTGTTGCTTCGTAAGCACATTGTAGGACTTGATACGATAGATGATGAGCGTTATGCAGATTGTACCGGTGACGGCACTGTCAACGGTAAGGATGTACTGTTACTTCGTAAATATATTGTAGGTCTAACTGATGAGATGGCAACCATTCCAGAGCCTTCTACTGAGACGCCAACTACAACGCAAGAGCCTACAACCGAAAATGATGAAAATACTATAATTGTAAGCGGTAAGGAGTACAAGCTTACATTTATTGATGAATTTGACGGAACAGAGCTTGATTCAACAAAATGGTCACGTTGTCCCGAATGGGGTAGACAGGGCAATTATTGCTATTGGGAGAATGATATGACAACACTTGACGGCGAAGGTCATCTTGTTCTTTCTGCCGATTACGATGATGGCGGCATACTCCGTTGCGGTGCTGTGCGTACAAGGGATAAGTTCTATCAGAAATACGGTTATTTTGAGATAACTGTTAAATTACAGAGCACAGCCGGCTTTTGGTCTGCATTCTGGCTTATGCCTGATAATATAGACACCGGTATTGTAGGTGGTTCTGATGGTACGGAGATAGATATTTACGAGGCGTTTGATGTAAAAAACAGCAAGATAAATCAGGCAGTACATTTTGACGGTTATGGTTCTAATCATAAGGCTGTAAACAGACAGGTTACCGCAGATGTTTATGATGGCGAGTTCCATACATTTGCACTTGAATGGACTGAAAGAGCATACAGATTCTATATCGACGGCGAGAGAGTATCTAATATCACAAATGCTGATGTTGATATTGCAAACGTAGCAAATTATATGAAGATATCTCTTGAATCAGGTTCATGGACAGGTCAGCCGGATGCATCAAAAATGCCTGACGGTATCGTAGTTGACAAGGTATGTGTATATCAGCGTACAGACCTTCTTGATTAATAAGCTATAAATAAAGAGAAATGATTGCGTATATTTTATGCATATTAAGGATGCTAAAAGAATCGTCCGCAATGCCCAAGTGTCTTTAAGGACACTTGGGCATTTTTAATCACCTTACGGCGAGTGATATTGGGAGATATCGAGTTTCACAGCGAATCAAATATCACTGATTTCAGGGTCTTGCACCGAAATTTGATAGCATGATGATAACATGATTTTGAAGTTCTGTACTTTTTATTTAGACAGTATTTATAATTATCCGTTACAAGTCAGCCTTAATTAATTTAAAATCACTCACGATGACCTCATAATCACTCCATATTGCCACAGGATACGGTGATAGAGCGGCTTACGGCGACACTTCAAAAATGCTTGCTCCTGATTGGAGCAGAAACAAAAAGCCGTTCTTGCTGCTATTGATAAGGAAATGGCAAGATGTGATACATATCAAGGCAGGCTATATATAGTTTAGGCTCGGTTTAAATTATAATGCTTATATTTTTGATCTAAGTCCGGGAAGGTAATGACCTCTCTCGAAGGTGAAGGCCATCTTATTTTATCAATAGATTAATTTGAAATTTAAAGACACACATAGCCCAGCTTCTTAGAGAAACTGGGCTATGTTTTATATTTTTTTTGATGATTCGTTTGGCGCATATGTAATAATACAAGCACTGTCATATGGACAGTGCTTGTATGTGAATCTATTAATTTTGTTGTTCTAATCTCGCTAATGCATATAACTCAGGTGAGAGCAATCCTAATTCAATTTTTTCACGAAGTGCTTCACTTTCCGTTTCAGTTGAATCTCTTAAGGTGATGGAAAGCGATCAGCATGCGGGGCGGGGCCACGCAGGTGT
>JAFPAK010000151.1 GCA_017390825.1 Clostridia bacterium | reverse complement strand
TCTGTTCGCTTACCCAAGTAAGGGGTAAACCTGCAGCGATAAACACATTAGCTTCGGTAATGCGCTCTCGTCTGAGCTCTCTTGCGATAGCGGCAAGGGTGAGAACGTAATAATCCTCATCGTTAAACTTATCCGCTGTAAATTCCTTGTGACCGACTCCGATAGAATAATACTTTTTGTTCCATACGAGAAGGTCGCCTACAAAGGTGGGTTCGGTATCGCTTTTCATAACTCCGGTGGGAAAACAGCAGTTTGCCGTTTTCATATTTCCATAACCGTGGTCGATACCGATAACATACGTTTCGTTAAATTTTTTCATTTTTACATTTCTCCTTACTTTAAATTGTTGTGTTTCATAATTTCTTCGTGAAGCGTCTTGAATGCGGGTAATACTGCGTCTTTAAAATAGTTGCAGTGGATACCGTGCATACAAATACGTTGCACACAACGATGAGTTTCGCCATCGTCAAGCAAAATGCAGTTGCCGTCTTCGTCACAGTTAGCACAATGTGTTTCAATGATGTGTCGAATAGCTTCTGCTTCGCTTGGTGTTGTTTTAAGCATAGTCTTTTTCCTCCTTTTCAATATCGATTTGATAACAAAAATACACTCACAATCCCGAATTTGTGGGGGCAGTTATCAAATAACCAAATGTATTGAAAATAAAGAACATTTGTGCTATACTAATATAAAGTTTTTCTGCAAGGAGAACGATATGAAAAACAAAAAATATATCATATCGGGAATATCGGCGCAAAGCATAATCGCATCCGCTAAGCAAAGAGATGATGGTTATAGTTTTTATTTCGATACAACCGATATGTCAAAAGAATATTTGGTTGAAGATACTTTGCAAGACGATTGCCCGATTTTTTATCAGGCAATGCTCACTCTTAGCGAAGATCCTAACAAGGCAGAATTGGTATCGGATAAATTACGAGATGTATTTGTCTATGTAGATTTTTCAGGTATCTTTGATCGCAAAGCCGCAGGCAGAGTTTTGAATTATCAGAAAATTGCGGAGTATATGTTCCGATCGGAGGGTATAACCCTTAACTTTGGCAAAGAGGATAAACGGTATATCGCCTTTGAGCGTTCCGCTTCTATGAGCCGTGCAAACCAACTGTCGTTTGTGCGAGAGGACGTGTATGAAGCTTTGCGGGAGCGTATGATGCTTGGGTTAAATATCGGTAAGTGTCAACTCAGCAAGTTATACGCATATAACGCTTTGCTTTTCACAAGCGGAAAGCGATATAGGGACAGCGATACCATTCTCAACGACAAAAGAATCATTGTAATTAAGAATCCTGAATCGATTATAGAAAATATAAAAACCGTCACCGTGAATGGTGACGGCAGTAATAATGCTATCCGTAAATATACCCGATCTGAAGAAAATAAAGATATTACGATAACGGAATTTGACGGCGAAGGTTTTATCTCGCCAAGATTAGCAGATTTACTTGATAAGGGGCATAACTCTTTCCAAATCCGTATGCCGTATATCAAGGGTGTTGTGCATAAGGTGGATTTTGCATCTTTGCTTTCTGAATTGGAAGTAACTTTTATCGTAGATATGTGGGGCCATAAACACAACCCCGCCGACGTGGATATGATTCTCACCGACAGTATGTTCAAGGGTCTTAAATGGATGACTGATAACGGTCTTTCGTGGGCAGAGTATCTTGGACGTTGCAAGAAATATAACCACGCCCTTTATGTGTCCGGCAAAGATAAGATTGAACCACAGGATACAACGGAACTGAACTATCAGTTTTTGAACACGCTTTCTATGACCGATGAGGAATTTCGACCTAAAGATCTTCCGCTCGGCTTCAAAGGCTCACCCGAACAAGATTCACGGCATTGTTGGATAACCAAGACCACCGAAACGGAATATTACCGCCTTGTTGCGGATAATGAAGCGCGCCGCAGATACTTTACCGACAAATTAGGTGAAGATTTAACGGATAATCGCCGCAAATTACGTGCGGAACTTATTGCGAAAAATGCTCTTTTCATCGATGAGCCGATATATGCAAAGGAACTAAAAGACAAAGCCGAAAATCTGCTTGGTAGATATGCTATGGGCAAACTTTTAGTTGCGGGAGATAATCGCTATTTATCCGATGACCTTTTAAGGCTTGTTGCTTATATGGTAAAACAGTCGGTTGGTAAAGGTGCTGCATATCACCGCCTTGAACAAGAGTTTATAAGCGATAACTTTATGTACGCTCCGCAACCAAGCTACGAAAAGAATGATTATTACACCATTCTTCGTAGTCCTCATATTGCACGTAATGAAGAAGTTCTTGTAAAGCCAATGGCACCGGGCGAACTCAGAGAAAAATACTTTTCTCACCTTAGTTACGTTATTATGGTGGATTCCCGTTCTTTGATACCTGAAAGATTGGGCGGTGCTGACTTTGACGGCGATATGGTTAAAACCATTGCCGATCCGCTTGTCAATAAATGCGTAATGCGAAGCAGTACGGAACTGCCGCTGTTAAAAATACCAACCGAGCAACCGCTAATAGCCGATGCAAACGATTGGTATGAAAGATTTATAACAGTTAAAAATACATTTTCCTCCCGTGTAGGTCAGATCAGTAATGCGGCGCTTAGCAGAGGTATTATCGCTTATGATGAAAACACCGCCGATGAAGAAAAGGAACGGTATTATCACGAAGTGGAAACCCTTGCCATATTAACAGGCTTGGAAATTGACTCGGCCAAAAGCGGTGTTAAGCCCGACTTGTCCGAGTATATTGAAAAGAAAACTGCCCGCCGCAGTATCTTTCTTCGTTACAAATCCATTGTCGGTAGTGACGAGAAGCATAAGTGGTACGAACCTTCTAAAAATGCACGCTTAAAGAAATACTTTGATAGTATTGATTGGAATAAGGTTAGCTCCAACCTTGAAAAGCTCCCGTATTTAGCCTATATGTTAGAACGTGAAACCAAAGCGGTTGCAGTTCGCCCCGTATCGGATGAGCAGTTGTTCGCCTTTGCTCAAACACCCGATTGGAAAGAAAATCTTGATTCCACTTTGCTTAGTCGTGTAGCAAGTTTAATTGCAGATTATGAAACCGCATTAAGCCGAGTGCGGTATATAAAGCATATCTCTATCGATATGAAACGCAAAGGCGATATTTACCGCATTCTTTTTGCACGTGGGCAGGAAAAGGATTACACGGTAGATGAGCTTTATTCGGTATTTGATAGTGTGCTTCCGCAGCAGATCCATAAAGCACGGCTTATGTTGGATGAAGTAAAATGGCATCTTGTTCCTCCCGAAGAAAGAACAAACATACTATATACCATTTGCCGAACAGGAAACCTGTATGATTACTTGGAGGTATTCAGCGATTTCCGTAACGGCGGATATCGTATTTTTGGTGATATTATTTGCGACCTTGACGATATGTACCGCAAAATGGGTATGCAAAAGAACTTCGCAAAGCAAAAGGGAGACAGTAAGGATTTGCAAATGCTACTTTCAAACATAACCACTCGGGCGGATTACAAGGAACAAATTATCCGTAACTGTATGAACATTATTCGCCCCTTAAATGGCAAAAACTGTCTTGATTATACAGAGGTTGTAAAGTGTGCGGTGGCACTCGGTAAACGCCAATTTGTTCTAGAAGTGTTGCCGTCGGTTGTGTTAGAACAAGCGGTAGACAACAATGAAGCTAAGCCGAAAAAGAAATGGAGGTTGTGGCAATGACAAACGAGTGGTTAGAATTTAAAGCCTATACCGAAAAGCAAAAATATTCTGCCGCAAGCAAACATGACCTTTCCTATCTTGGTAGGTTTTCCTTTAAAACCATAACCGATTTTGAAGGTTTTGGCAGAATACTGACAGTTATCGCAAGAGGGTATATTTTTCATAATAAAAATGGTAGTTTATTTGACGGCGATCCTTACACCCGTATCGAATATGCAAGAAATGCTTTGTGCGCTTGGTGCAGTATTCCCGATAAAAACGATGATGCGCCTTTTGTGAATTTCGGAGAGCTTTCCGCTGACTACCCTGAACTTGTAAATAGCAAGGGTGAGGGTTGGTATTACAGACATATTCAAAATATAGTTAAGTTTGTAAAGAAAAATCCTACTTATATAAGTGAAAAGGCAAAGACAACCGTAGTCGGTATTGGAAAAGGTTTTAAAACGGATTGGAAAAAGAAGGTTCGCCAGTTGCAGGTGCCGATATTCGCACTTAATACCAAGGCGGCTTGGGCGTTGCGATTTGATGACATAATCGCCGATGCTCTAGAACTCGGCGCACTCAGAATGGAAGAATATATTTTACCGCCTGAGAAATATGAAGTTTTGCAAAGTATTGATTTGAATGGTGTTCCACTTGAAGTGGTTTGTGATGTGGTTTTCTTTTACGAAGCAAACAAAACTGATACAGGCGATTGGGTGGTACTGCCTATTGCTAACTTTGATTGCTATTATGGGAATACAAACTTCAGTAAAAAATGGCTTAGTAAAATTCCCGATACAATTCTAACAAGAGAAGTAAGTAATGGTATCAGTAGAGTAAAAGTTAATATCTAAAAACAAAATAAGCCTCGTTAGGCAAAAAACAAACGGCAGAGAGATGATATTCTCCCTGCCGCCGTGCTTCGGTTAGTTGTAAATTATATCGTGATTTACGATTTCTGTGGCTCTGCTGCGGATAATAATTGCGCTCAAAATAATGTGAATAAAGAAAACAATAGCAGACAATGAAAACCACTGTCTGCTACTATAGATAAACTGTGTTACTTTGGTATCATTCCCACTCGCTCCCGAAAACTGTAACTTAAACAATTTTGTAGGGGTATTTTTACTCATATTATCGGGAGTGTTCAGATTATCCGTAAAATACGGACTATCAAGATTTTTGTTGTCAGCGACTATTACTATTATAACAAAAAATCATCTGTTTTCAATAGTTTGAGAAAAGATTTCCGCCTCGATATAATCTTAACAAGGTGTTAGTTCAAAAGGATATGCATCAGAAAATCAATCAATACGCAAACAATTAATGTTACCGCAGCACTACCTATAACCAGGAGAATCTTCTGATATGAACGTTTGCCGATCTCTCGTTGCTTTTGAATGTCGTCTAATCGCTTTCCTTCAGTAAATGCGACAATTTCTTTATATGTTTGAACATCATTATCTTTCTTCACCTTTTCAATCTTAAAGGCAAAGTACATAGAGATTGCCCAAATGATTCCCCAAGGAACGAATGCCCAAACACCGAGCCACATAAACAGCGGTACAGCAGAAACGGCGGTTGCAATTAGCATTAGGGTATAGGTTCTTCCATAGCGTTTCATCTTAATAATTTCTGCTTCTTTGATCTCTTTTTTCATTATTTCAATATCTCCTTTCACTAATTGGTCAAGTGAGATACCAAATAATGAACCGAGCAAAAGAAGACTATGAATATCGGGGTAGGTTTTTCCATTCTCCCAATTTGAAACGCTCTGCCGTGTTACATATATCTTTTCGGCAAGTTCCTCCTGAGAAAGATTCATT
>JAFPAK010000150.1 GCA_017390825.1 Clostridia bacterium | reverse complement strand
GCCGAGCAATGAATTAAGCGCAGATTTATCAAACGATGGTATAATTATCGGTAAGTCTTTAGGTATATTTTGTATTGCAGAATTCGGTTTTACAATAACGATACCGTTTTTAATGTTTATATCGCTATCGCATTCATATTCCAATATAATGACTTCGGCTCTTTTCGGAATAACGATTATGTCTTTACTAATAATTCCGCAAACAGCAAAAGCGCCGATGATTTTTCTAATATGTTCAATAAAAATTCTGTTTCCATTTGCTTTTTGCAACAGTATAAAAGTCAAGATCAATTCACCTAAAAGGTATTTTTCTCATATAAGAAAAAAATATCCGCTGCAATAGAGCAGCGGATATTTTTATTTGTTGTTATTATATATCTTAGTATATGCTTCGATCAGTTCAGCAGCACCGTCAATACCGGTTTTTGAACTGTCAAGCGTTAATGAATAGCTAGTGGAAGCGCCCCAACGGCGATCTGAATAGAAATTGTAATAAGATGAACGCACCTTGTCTTTTTTATCAATTAGCTTTTTGGCTTTATCACGGTCAAGCTCATATAGCTTTGCAATGCGGCGTGTTCTGCTTTCAATGGGCGCATGAATGAAAACGCTCATTACATCAGGTACATCACGCAAAACATAATCAGCGCATCTGCCGATAATGATACAGTCTTCAGTATCTGCAATGCGACGGATTGCGTTGAACTGTGCCATATATATCTGGGATTCAAGTGAGGTGCTTTCGTTCAATGCAGTTGGGTGCGTGCCTTGAACAAGACCCATTGAAAGGGAATACAGCAAACTGTTTACAGGACGCTCATCAAATTGTTCAATAACCTCTCTCGAAAGACCGCTTTCTCTTGCAGCTTCATTAAGCAACTCCTTGTCATAAAATTTAATGCCTAATCTTTCGCTGAGCTTTAAGCCGACCTCTCTGCCGCCACTGCCGAATTGACGACCTATTGTAATGATTGTTCTGTTTGCCATAATTAGCAACCTCCTTGATTGATATGATTGGTTGATAAATATAATTATATAGCATATTACACAAAAATTCAAGCATAAATGCAATAAATTTATATTTATTTTAATAAAATACAAAACAAAACCGCTATATACCTTAATAATGTGTATATAAGCGGTTTTATAATTATAATTCTTTTACTATACCAATGATATATTTGCGAAGCTGCAGTACATCCTTGCCGTTAATACTGTCGTCATTGTTTATCAAAGCAGCCTTTTCGATAATATCGCTGTCAAGCCCTACAATGTATTTACGCAAAGCCAATACGTCCTTACCGTTGATGTTACCATCTCCGTTAACATCGCCTTTTTCATATTTTTCAAAAACAGCGGTAACGGTTATCGTTTTATCTTCGACAGGCGTAACATCGATAATTTCGCCTTCGGCATCATAGCCCTCCCAGTCTGCTAAATAGTAGCCTTCATCAGCAACCGCCTCAAGCCTTATCGGATAAGCGGTATAATAATAGCCGATATAGGTGTCGTTTGCAAACGGTGTGAGATCAATTTCTTTACCGTTAAGTATAAGCGATCCACCGGTGTTGCCGTTAATATTGATCTTTACCTTTTCAAGTGTAGCGCGAATATTGCAGGCATCACCAAGAAAGTCGGCAGCATAAGATTGACGCCTTTTTAAGAAATTGTAGACTTGATTGTATCTGCTGTATGCTCCGTTAACACTTCCGTTGTTAAAACGGGCATAATGATCGCTGAAATGAGTTGAGTAGGAGTTTTGATATTCGGTTAATTTGCTTTCCCAATTCTTCTGTCTGAAATTGATATATGTAATATCGAGGAAGGAATTTATAAACTGTCGTTTGAAATCAGCGTTTTTCAGAAGTGAGAACAGCATATGTGAATAGTAGCCGTCATCCTTTTCCAACTTAATGATAGCAGAAAGACTATCGTAATAGTATGCACAGGTGCCTGAGTTATACTCGCCTGCGGAATACTCCGTGTCATAAAGCAAAAATCGCCATCTTCCATCACCGTATTCGGAATTTTTATCAACACTTCTTGTTCTCCACAGAGCGATGTTATTATCCGGCCAGTCATTATTACATATGTACATTTCAACCGACATATAATCTATAAAGCTCTGCATATCCATCATTTCGCAGGCTTTCTCGTAGTTGGCAGTATCTTTCATTTTGTTGCCGGTTATAAATTCATAGGTATCATGCAAAAGCTGCATATCATCTTCGGTGCCTTCTTCGATCTCATTACGCTTAATGATAACTACATCGTCTGAATCAACACCATACTTTTCTTCAAAATACTGTGCAGTATAGTCCTCTTGCAGGGTATAAATACCCCAGTATTCACCGTTGATAAACATAATACAAGCTTTGCCGGTTTGTGTTTCAATGTCACGGTCGGTTACAAGTGACTGTAGATATGAGTCGGTATATTTGAGCGAAGAAGCGTCATTACCGCCTGCACGCATTACGATGGTTTTGTATTCATCAACTACCTTGCCTTTTTCGTCATAAACAGAGTCAAAGAAGGCATAGTTAAAGCGGTTGCTTCCGCTATATTCAGTACGCGCATAAAAACGAAGCGATTTTTGCAGATTATCACGCCCGCCGGCACCTTGTGTACGAACCCCGCAGTCGGATGAAAAGACCGTACCGTCATTATCAATATAATCAATATGGCAGTCTCTTTCCCATTCTCTACCGCGTTGATTGTGATTTGCCTGAATAAGCCACGAGGATGTAACTCCGGGATTTTTTGCTCTGAATTCGTCCCATACCTTTCCGGTTACATAAATTCCGGTTTCATAATCATAAAAATCGTCATAATCAACCGAAACCGACATAACCGATATATTGCTTAGCTTTGATGTCCAGTCGCCTATGAGATACGAACCGGTGGAGACCTTGCTATATTTGCCGTCTTTAAATGCAACTGCACGGATAACAGTGCCTTTATCTACTTCGTCATCATCAGGCAAAGCACAATGTGCACTATTTACGGATATAAGCGAAGGAGCTACTGCACTCATTACATTGGCTTCGCCTGAACGGTCATTGATCGAGATCGGCTTTGAATACTGAATGCTTGTATCGGAGGTTACAGGATCTGAACCGTCGACAGTATAGTAGATAACTGCACCGTTGGTTGAGGTTGAAATATTAAGTGAAAATCCTTCTGTATAAATTCCTGTTTCTTTAGAGAACTCCGGTGCGGAAGGGAGAAATGTATCTGAAAGCGTGTTGGACTTCTGTGGTGTCGGTGCAAGAACTGCAAAGCTCTTACCGCCGTCTTCATTCCTTGCATAGCACGTATCAGCAGTCAGAGCAGGAACTTGTACCTCATCGATCATGATACCGTCGGTTGAAGTAAGGCGGACGGTTTCACCGTCAGACGAAAGCCCGAAAACGGCATACATTTCATCACTTTTTGCACAGTATATGATAAAGAATCCCTTAGCCGGTACTATGCTACCCGAAGGCACAATACCCTTGAATATATCATATCTATCATCGGTGATTCCGTAGCCTGAAATATCAATATCATGGTCACTGCTATTGTAGAGCTCAATATAGTCACAGTAATCACCGCTGTTTAATACTTGAGTATCTTCGTTACCGTTAGTGCCATTGTTTTTAGTACACACTTCATTTATGAAAAGTGCTCCTATTTCATTTGCACTTGCAGCAGGAGCAAGTGTTATTATCATACACAAAAGAAGTACGATACAGCTAATTTTTTTGATCATAACATCTTACCCCATTATTGTAATTCATCGCCGAAGGTCGCTTCGCGTGTTTCATAGTCAAATTCAGCATCAGGATAAATCTTACCGTCGGATTTTGAAACAAGAAAATGACCGATGACTTTTTCAGTTGTTTCTCCGTTATCAGATATTATCTCGACCGTTTCGCCGTAATAATACTCTTTGCCGTCGATAGTTAGGAAATCTATTTCACGGTAATAAAGGGTGTTGCCATTTTCCTTGTTTACCGTGCCGAGTTTTTCACACATCAGGTTTACCGCATCGGCGACTTGGGTAGCCAACGTGGATTTGGTGTATTTTGTGTTTTGCGTACCTTGCTCGCAAGAGCATAAGCACATTAGAAGAACAACAAAAGTAATAATCGCAAGTAACTTTTTCATAAACACTTTCCTTTTAAGCAATATAGTTATCATTTTAACACATCTTTGATTAAAAATAAATATGAATAATCAAATATTTTCTTTTCATTTGTTACATTTTTGTTACCATACTTGATTGATCAACGATTTTATTGTATAATATGCTAGTATAATAATATTTTTCCGAAAGGAGATATTTAGTTATGAGCGATTTAAGCAAGCTTTGTCTTGGCTGTATGCGTGAAAAGCCTGATTACGAGCCGGTGTGTCCCCATTGTAATTTCAACGGGGAAAACGGCAACGAGCAGGGTGCATTACCGCTTAAAACTGTATTGGAAGAAAAGTATATAGTTGGAAAAATGCTTTCTAAAAACGGTGAGGGATATACATATCTCGGTTATGATATCTCGCAAAAAACAGCCGTTCGCATCAGAGAATATTGTCCGGCAGGCCTATGTGAGCGTATAAATCTTACTGTTAAGCCTCTTGGAAGCTATGAGGAAAGCTTTTCTGCTCACAAAATGTCTTTTTTGGCACTCGCAAGATCGCTTGCCAGAATGAGGGGTCTGACCGCTCTTTTCCCGGTGTATGATATTTTTGAGGCAAACGGCACAGCTTATTACATAAGCGAAACAGTTGAAACAATAACTCTGCGTGATTTCCTTATCAGAAACAACGGAATTCTGAATTTTGAGCAGATGCGCACATTGTTTATGCCGATAATGTCTACCTTGTCCTCTTTGCATCAGGTTGACATAATTCACAGAGGCATATCTCCTGACACACTCGTTGTCGGTAAGGACGGAAAAATAAGGATCACGGAATTCTGTGTTCCTGATGCAAGAACAGCAGGCAGTGATATGCATGTGCAGTTGTTTAAAGGCTATGCCGCTATCGAGCAGTATGGGTTTGACGGTGAGCAAGGTCCGTGGACGGATGTATATGCTTTGGCATCGGTAGTTTACCGTGTACTTGTCGGCAGTCCGCCTCCTGAGGCAAATGCAAGGGTTACTAATGACCGTCTCATCATTCCGCCTAAAGTAGCTGATTCGCTTTCAGCGTATGTCATTTCAGCCCTAACAAATGCAATGCAGATAATGCCTTCAGAGCGTACACAGAGCATTGAAGCATTTCGAGATGAGCTTTCTGCTTCACCATCGGTCATCAGCCGTGCTAATGAACGTGTACAGGATAAGGCGGTAAAAGAAAAGCAGAGCAACAAAAAGAAGAGCAGTTCGTTAAAATATGCAGTTGTTTCAATGCTGGTAACTATCATTATAATAGCAATAATAGGTACTGGTATATATCTGTTCTTGTGGCCTAAGGGTGAGGAAAGCAATACATCTGAAGAAGTTACTACCGTTCCTGCCAGCACAACCGTTGATTATTCTTCGTTGATACCGGATCCTAACACAGACGATACGCCGGATCTTGTTAATTCGGGAATGACATATCAGGAATTTCTTTCAAGCAGTGACACTATAAAACTTCGTCAGACATATTCTATCGTAGTAGAGTCTAAAAAATATGACGATTCCAAAGCAGGCACTATTCTTTCGCAGGAGCCTGCAGCAGGTACGAAAATACAAAAAGGTGACACAATAAAAATAGTTATAAGTCTTGGAACTGAAAAGTTTGCAATGCCTAATGTTATGGGTCTTACCAAAGAAGAGGCTTTGCTGAAACTATACGAAGTAGGTATTCCTTACGAGAATGTTGTGTTTGAATCTCGTTATGATGCAAACGGGGCACCTGCAAGCGTTGTATATTGCAATCCTGCAATAGGAGAGGCGATAAGCGCTGATGAGTATATTACAATTTCGATAAATTCGCGTGTTGAAACCACAGCACCGTCAACTGCGGTACAGACTGACGCACCTGATGAAAGCAGCACAGCACAGTCGGAAACAACAACTAAACAGCAATAAATTAAAACCGTTCAGATCTGTTTGAATCTGAACGGTTTTGTATTACTGTGCTAGCTTTTTTAATGAATACTTTTGTTTGTATTCGTGATACATTCTTTTGAATTCGGGATCCTCATGTTTGATCTCATCAAGGAATTCGTGCGTATCAAATGTCTTGTTTTCAACAGCAATCATAGCGATCGCAATATTCGAACAGTGATCTGAAATACGTTCAAAGTTAGTAAGCAGATCGGTAAGCACAAATCCAAGCTCAATAGTGCAGTTGCCTTTTTGCAGACGGTCTACATGACGCAAACGAATCTTTGTAATAATGCCGTCAATAACCTGTTCGAGCGGCTCTACTTTTGCAGCAATTGATGTATCGTCCTGCGTCAGAGCCTCTTGTGTTATGCTGAGTATTTCATCAATAGCGCCAAGCAGTACAGAAAGCTCTGCACGGGCTTCTTCGGAAAACTCGATAGACTTTGAATGTATCTCCTCTGAGGAATTAATGATGTTTATTGCGTGATCGGATATGCGTTCAATATCATTAATAATATGCAGAAGTTCGACTGCTTTACGGCTGTCACGCTTTGGCATATCCTCACTGCATACCTTAACAAGATATGTGCCTATTTTATCCTCATATATATCTACTTTGCCTTCAAGCTCATTGATTTCTTCAGCAGTCTTTTTGTTGTAATCAAACAAAATTGAGATAGCCTTTTTAACTGCGTTGATTGAATCATTTGCCATTACATTTGAAACAAATTGGCTTCGCTCAACAGCAATGGTAGGTGTAGAAAGCAGACGTTCGTCGAGGGCGTTGTATTCCTCTTTTTTATCGGAATCACGAACTGACATAACCGCCAATTTTTCAAGATATTTAGCAAATGGAGCAATAAGAGCAACGCTTAATAACTTAAATATTGTATGAACAAAAGCAACACCCCACATATCAATTGTAGCCTGCATAAATGGAAGCTCCATAAATGCGTTTACTATATATAGGATTGAAAGCCAAAATACAACACCTATGATGTTGAAATACAAATGAGCAAGTGCTGCACGCTTACCATTTTTGGTAGCACCAAATGATGAAATAAGAGCAGTTACACAAGTACCGATATTTTGACCCATAATGATCGGAATAGCAGCATTATAGGTGATTGCACCTGTTGTTGTAAGTGACTGCAGAATACCGACAGATGCTGACGAACTTTGAACGATTGCAGTTACGATAGTACCTGCAAGTACACCGAGTATCGGATTTTCAAATGCAGTGAGTAACTGTCTGAATCCTTCATCATCTTTAAGACCGCTTACCGCAGCGGACATGGACTCCATACCGAACATAAGCACGGAAAAGCCGAGAAGAATAGTGCCGAAATCCTTGTGTTTTGAATGTTTAGAGAACATTACAAGACAAATGCCGATAAGTGCAAGTATAGGTGTCCATGCAGAAGGCTTTAAGTAGCTTAAAAATTCGGCTGCCTGTTCGCCGCTGCCGCCAATACCCGAAAGACCTGTAAGCCATGCAGTAATAGCAGTGCCGACATTAGCGCCCATAATTACGCCGATTGCTTGCGAAAGTAGCATAACACCGGAATTTACAAAGCCTACAACCATAACTGTTGTTGCAGATGAACTCTGAATAACGCAGGTAACTGCAATACCAAGCAAAAATCCCTTAAATTGATTACTTGTAAGATTTCCTAAAATAGTTTTGAGCTGGTTACCTGCACATTTCTTTAGTGCGTCGCTCATTACTTCCATACCGTAAAGGAACAAGGCGAGTCCGCCGACTAAAGTCAGAAAGTCTAATATATTCATTAAACGTCCTCCATATCAGATTTTTGTGTTAATCAACATTATTTTACATTATACCCATCTGTTTGTCAATTGAAATTTAATATGTATTTTAAATAAATTTAATATAGATTTTATGCTTTGTTTTATCTTGTTTTCTTGTATTGACTTTTTAACAGTTATACTTTAAAATAAATGTGTGAGTAAATTATGCGATCGCGTATGCTTATGCATATGAGGAAAGTCCGAGCACCACAGAGCAGGATAACGGCTAACGGCCGCCGAAGGTGACTTCCGGGATAGTGCAACAGAAATAAACCGCCGCATTAATTGCGGTAAGGGTGGAAAGGCGAGGTAAGAGCTCACCGGCAGAGTGGTAACATTCTGTGCTCTGTAAACCCTATCCGGTGCAACGCTGACAGGGAGCATACACTTGCTCGGTGTTATCCCGAAAAGCGGCTTGAGGCAGTTGGTAACAACTGTCCCAGATAGATGATCGCACACGACAGAACTCGGCTTACGATTTGCTCATGCCATTTTAGGCGGCGGAATACCCGCCGCCTGTTTTAATTTTGGAGTTGTTATGAAAAAGAATGATATAATTACTTTGGAAATAACTGATATAAGTGTTGATGGCTTCGGCATTGGTAGATATGAAAACATTGCGGTATTCGTTCCGTTTGCGGCAGTCGGCGATACTTTGCGAGTGCTTATCGTAAAGGTGCTAAAGAATTATTGCTTTGGGAAAATAGTTGAGTTCATAGATAAGAGCACAGCCCGTATCGATCCTGACTGTAATGTGTTTTCAAAATGCGGAGGCTGTTGTTACCGCCATATTTCATATGAAGAAGAAATGCGCATCAAGCATAAGCGTGTTGCAGATGCAGTAGAGCGTGTGGGTAAGCTCTGTGCGCCTATAAATGATATTGTAGGTGCTCATGAGTTATACGGCTACCGCAACAAAGCGCAGTATCCGTTGTCAGCTTCGTTAAATGCGGGATTTTATGCATTTCATTCCCACCGTGTTGTGCCATGTAACGATTGCCGCTTGCAGCCGCAGGAGTTTTCGCCCATTATTGAAACTATTTGCAGCGTACTGAAAAGTAATAATATTCCTGCGTATGACGAGATAAAGCATACGGGGATTGTTCGCCACATTTATCTTCGCAAAGCGGAAATGACCGGCGAGATAATGGCGTCACTTGTTATCAATTCGAATAGATTAAAGTGTGAGCAACAGCTTGTAGATGCAGTATCATCTGCTCATCCTGAAGTCAGTACTTTCGTTTTGAATATTAACAAAGAAAAGACCAATGTGATTTTAGGACGGAACAACCGTACTCTTTACGGTAAAGGGTATATTACCGATATTCTTTGTGGTGTTAAGATCAAATTATCGCCGTTATCATTTTATCAGGTCAATCGTGCTATGGCAGAGAGGCTATATGGTATTGCTGCAGAATATGCAGAGCCGGACGGTAAAATAGTTCTTGATCTATATTGCGGTGCGGGTACTATCGGTCTTTCAATGGCTAAAAGAGCCGAGCGTATCATCGGTGTTGAGATAGTTCCTGATGCTGTTTGCGATGCAAAGTTTAATGCAAAGGAGAACGGCATTGAAAATACCGAATTTATCTGCGGTAGTGCACCCGACGCAGCTAAAAGACTGCAAAATGAAGGACTATGTCCGGATGTTGTTATAGTTGATCCACCGAGAAAAGGACTTACAGTAGAACTTATTGATACTATAACAAATGATTTCAGCCCCGAAAGAGTTGTGTATGTTTCCTGCGATCCTGCAACTCTTGCACGTGATTTAAAGAAGTTTGGCGAAAATGGGTATGCAGTAAAAGAAGTTCAACCTGTCGATCTGTTTCCGAGAACTGCACATGTGGAGAGTGTGGCGTTAATAATAAACAATCAGGAGTGTAAGAATGCTTACATCGAATCAAGCGATAAATGAATTGAATATTGCAGGTAAACTCAATCCCGGAGCTTGGCAGCAACACAGCTTATCTGTGGCAGAAAATGCGAAACAGATAGCTAAAAAATGCGGTATGGATAGTGACAGAGCGTACGTGTTCGGACTTATGCACGATATCGGCAGAAGAAACGGTATAAAAGGTATTCTTCATATATTTGACGGCTATGAATATATGATGAGCATAGGTCAGCCTGAAATTGCCCGCATTTGCTTAACACACTCATTTCCTATAAAGGATATCAGTTCATTTTCAGGTAAATATGATTGCAATGATGCTCAAAAAGAGTTCTTGAACGAGTTTCTTATCAGTACCGAATTTGACGATTATGACAAGCTTATTCAGTTATGTGATGCTATTTCTCTGCCCAACGGAGCTTGTATAGTTGAAAAACGGCTTGTAGATGTAGCATTGCGCCACGGGTTCAGTGATACAACTCTAGATAAATGGCGTGGATTTTTAAAGCTTAAAAGCTATTTTGATCAAGGATGCGGATGCAATATTTATGAGCTTTTGCCCGATGTATTTAATAATTCATCAATAAGTCTTGTGTAGAGGATGCTATGAAATTAAAACTCAACGGAATGCAAATAAAGGTTATTGCTGTTTTAGCAATGCTGACAGATCATATTGGTGCAGTATTTTTAAGCGATTATGTGTCACCGTTTTGGATGGGCAGCTATAGAGTGAGTTTTATGGCGGCCGGCATTGTCGGTAAAT